>NZ_JBFAAF010000015.1:0-127028 GCF_040639595.1 Micromonospora sp. NPDC023814 | reverse complement strand
AGGCCAACCTCTGGACCCTCGGCACCGGCGGCGTGTTGATCTGGCTGGGCCTGAGCAATCGGGTGCCCCGGCGGCCCGCCCCGCGCCGGCTCGGCCGCCGCCGGCGGACGCCGACGACGAACCCCCGGCCGTCGCGTACGAACCCCCGGCCGTCGCGTACGAGCAGCCGGCCGTCGCGTACGAGCCACGCGCCGCCGCGTACGAGCCCCCGACGGTCGCCCACGAGCCGCCGGCCCGGGCGGTCCGGGTGCCGCACCAGCCCGGGGACCGGCTGCCGACGCTCCGCCCACCGGCGGACGAGGCGGCGGCCGGCGTGACCCCGCCGCCCCCACCGGCGCCACTCGACCCGGCGCCCCCGGAGCGGCCGTCGCGGCGAGCCGGGGAGCGGCTGCCGGAGCGCACGGGGCGGGACGTGACGCCGCCGCGCCAGCGCTCCGCCGGCCGGCGCAACCAGCCCACCAAGCCGGTCCGCGTCAAGCCGCCGAAGATCAAGTTCGGCGACCGGGACCCGGCAGTCGAGCTGGCCATCACCGAGATCGCCGGCCACCTCACCTTCACCCCGAACACCGTCACCGCCTGGTACTGGCTGCCGGAGGTGCGCTGGGCGTTCCGGCCGGACGCGGAGCGGGAGGCGCTGCTCTCGGCGATCTCCGAGCAGTACGCCGGCCTGGCCGGCTTCCGGCTGCACCTGCGGCGCACCACCCGGCCCTTCCCGGCCGACGAGTGGGCCCGCACCATCGACGCGCACACCCGGTCCCCGCTGCCCGACGTCCCGGGCACCGCCGGCTGGGCCGACCACCTGGTGGCCGCGCAGCGGCACCTGCTCTCGGTCAACCACGCCGAGGGGCAGACCTACCTCGGCGTCACCTTCGCCCGCCGCTCCCTCGGCGACTCGCTCACCGAACGCCTGCTGCGCACCTTCGGTCGCGGCGTGGCCGAGGGCGAGCGCCGCAAGCTCGGGCGCACCGTCGAGCAGTTCGACGAGGTGCTGGGCGCGTTCGGCATGCGCGGGCGACGGGTCACCGCGCAGGAGCTGGAATGGCTGCTCTACCGCTCCGTGGCGCTCTGCATGGCGCCCCCCGGCCGGCTCTCCCCGATCACCGACGGCCGGTGGGAACGCGGCGACCTGCTCGCCCTCACGGAGCAGGTGGAGCGCTACCGCACCCCGTACGGTTCCACCGTCAAGCTGGTCAACCGCATGACCGGCGAGGAGCGGCACGTCGCCGTGCTGGCGGTAGGCCGGATGGAACCGCTGGAGATCCCCGAGCGGCACGAGCCCTGGCTGCACTTCCACGAGCGGCTGCCCTGGCCGATGGAGCTCTCCACCCGGGTCGACATCCTCGGCTCCGGCGACTCCTTCCGTAACCTCGAGCACCGGCTCCGGATGATCCGCTCCCAGCAGCTCGACTACGCCGAACACGGCATCGACGCCCCGCCCGAGCTGGAGCGGCTGGCCAAGCGGGCCCTGGTGATCGGCGACGAGATGACGACCGGCCTGCCGGTCGACTCCGCCCGGGCGCACGGCTGGCACCGGATCGCCGTCGGCGGGCGGACCCGCGAGGAGTGCCTGGAGCGGGCCCGGCGGCTGATCCAGCTCTACTCCCGGGAGCTGCGCATCTCGCTGCAACACCCGAAGAACCAGGACTGGCTGGCCCGCGAGTTCATCCCCGGCGAGCCGATCGCCAACACCGGCTACGTCCGGCGGATGCCGGTCAACCTGCTCGCCGCCGCCCTCCCGCAGGCCGCCTCCACGGTCGGCGACCGGCGCGGCGACCTGATCGGGCGGACGGCGGGCACCTGCCGCCGGCCCGTCTTCCTCGACCTGCACTTCCCGATGGAGGTACGCGAACGCTCCGGCCTCGCCGTCTTCGTCGCCGAACCGGGCGGCGGCAAGTCCACCCTGCTCGGCGCCCTCGGCTACCTCGCGGCCCGGCGCGGCGTCCAGGTGACGCTGCTCGACCCGTCCGGCCCGCTGGCCCGACTGTGCGCCATGCCCGAGCTGCGGCCGTACTCGCGGGTGCTTAACCTGACCGGCTCCGAGCACGGCACCCTGGCGCCGTACTCGCTGATCCCGACCCCGCTGCGCACCGAGTTCGGCAGCGGGGCGGCGGGCGACCGGGAGTTCGAGATCGCCGTCTCCAACGCCCGGGCCGAGCGGCGGATGCTCGTACAGGACATCTGCATGATGCTGGTGCCGCCGCAGGTGGCCCGCGAGGCGTCCACCGCCACCCTGTTCCGGCATGCCGTACGCCAGGTGCCGGCGGAGGAGACCTCCACCCTGGACGACGTGGTCGCCTGCCTCAGTCAACTCGACGACGACGCCGGCAGGGAACTGGCAAACCTGCTGCTGGACACCGCCGAGATGCCGCTGGCCATGCTCTTCTTCGGCCGGCCGCCGGAGGGGCTGCTCGGCGCGGACGCGGCGCTCACCGTGATCACCATGGCCGGGCTGCGGCTGCCCGACCTGAAGATCGAGCGGGAGTACTGGTCGGCCGAGGAGGCGCTCGCCCTGCCGATGCTGCACACGGCGCACCGGCTGGCCGTACGCCGCTGCTACGGCGGGTCGATGTCGTCCCGCAAGCTCGTCGGCCTGGACGAGGCGCACTTCATGGAGGGGTGGCGCTCCGGCCGCTCCTTCCTGGTCCGGCTAGCCCGCGACTCCCGCAAGTGGAACCTCGCCGCGCTGGTGGCCTCGCAGAACCCGCGTGACATCCTCGGCCTCGACGTGCAGAACCTGGTCTCGACCGTCTTCGTCGGCCGGATCGCCGAGGACGCGGAGATCGCCTCGGAAGCGCTGCGCCTGCTGCGGGTGCCGGTCGACGACGGCTACGAGGCCACCCTCGCCTCGCTTTCCACCGCCGACGCGACCTCCGCCGCCCGGCTCGGCTTCCGCGAGTTCGTCATGCGGGACGTCGACGGTCGGGTGCAGAAGGTCCGGGTCGACGTCTCGTACGTCGACGGGCTGCTGGACCACCTCGACACCACTCCCGCCGCGATCGCCGCGGCCGCCGGGGTACTGCCGGCCGTCCTGCCGAACCTGGAGGCGTGACATGGCGGGGGCCCGGGCACGGCTGGCGGCGTTCCTTCTCGCACTCGGCGTACTCGCCGGGGCCACGATCGGCTGGCCGGCCCTCGGCGCCGCCGCGGCCGCCCCGGCACCGCTGACCGCCCAGGCTTCGGCGGACCTCTGCACCACGCCGGAGTGGCAGGCCGACTTCCGCGCCTGCGTCGCCAAGCTCAAGGAAGTCGCCGAGGACGACGTCAAGTGCCGGAACGCCCCGACCCCCGGCGCCCCGGACTCCGGGCTCGCCGGCTGGTTCGCCTCGCGTCCGGAGTCGGCCACGAAGCCGGGCCCGAAGGGCTTCTACAGCGACTACGGCTACGCCGGTTACAGCTACTCGACGTACGACGTCGACAGCGGCTGCGCGACTGCGGTGCTACACCCGGACTACAAGTTCACCAACACGGTGGCCAACGGCGAGTTCATGATGGCCACGGCGATCGTCGGCGCCTCGAACGCGCTCCGGGAGCGCGCCTGGGATCCGCGCTCGATGTGGGGCTGGGCGGACCCGCTGGTGGACCAGGCGACCAAGGCCGTCTACCAGAAGGTGTTCAGCGTCTTCGGCATCGTCACGCTCTGCGTGGTCGGTCTCTACCTGCTCTGGCGCTCCCGCCAGTCCGACATGAGCAACGCGATGACCACGGCGGGCTGGGCGCTGCTGGTGATGGTGGCGGTGACCGCCCTGGCCGCCTGGCCCGTCAAGTCGGCGAACATCGCCGACGGCACCCTCGTCACCACCCTGGGCGTGGTGCACGACGCTGTCGGCCCGGCTTCCAAGGACACCCCACCCAGCCAGTGCGACGACCCGAACCCCGAGGCGTGCAAGGACAACCGTCCGCCCGCCGTCCGGGCCAGTGACACAGCGACCGAGGCCATGCTCTACCGCAACTGGCTGCGGGGGGCACTCGGCTCGGCCGACAGCGAGACCGCCAAGAAGTACGGCCCGGCCCTGTACGACGCGAAGTCGCTCTCGTGGGAGGAGGCGGCGAAGCTCCGGTCGAATCCGGCCACCCGCGAGGCCACCATCAAGGCGAAGCAGCAGCAGTGGGCCAGGGTGGCGCAGCAGATCGAGACCGAGGACCCGGAGGCGTACGAGTACCTCCAAGGGGTCCGGGACATGGACCGGATCGGGGCCGGATTCATCGCGGTGCTCGCGGCCGTGCTCTTCGCGATGTTCGACCTGACCGCCTCGTTGCTGGTGCTGCTGGGATTCCTGATCTTCCGCTGGGCGGTGATCGCCGCGCCGATCCTCGGCACGGTGGGCCTGCTGCGGCCGGCCAGCGCCGGGCTGCGCCGACTGGGAAACGCGGTGGTCGCCGCCGTCTTCAACATCGCCATCTTCGGCACCGGCGCCGCCATCTATCTCTTCGCCGTCGACCTGATCATGAGCACGCCGACGCTGCCGGGCTGGCTCCAGGTGGTGCTGGTCTGGCTCTGTGGTGTGGTCGGCTGGCTGCTCCTGCGTCCCTACCGCCGGATCACCCAGCTTGGCGGCAAGGACAGCAGCGAGGCGGTCAGTTCGGCCGGCTCCTGGCACCGGCGTTTCTTCCGGGACATGCGCACGGCCGCCCGGCTCGACGTGGCGGAGCCCGGCGGTACGGCCGAGCCGGCGATGGGCCGGCGTCGCGCCGTCGTGGCGGAGAAGAGCACCCTGCGGCCGGAGGCCCGCCGGGAGGACCCGTCGCACGCCCGCACGAGTGGCGATCAGGAGCGGCAGCGGCCGGACGGCCGCGAGTCGGCCGCCGAGGCACCGGAAACCGCGGAGCGGGAGACTCCCCGCCCGGTCGCGCCCCGGCCTCGTCGACGCCAGCCAGCCGCCTGGACCGAGCCCGACGTGCCCGACGAGAACCCGTCATTCGTCATCTACCGTCCGGACTCGGCCGAGCGTGAGCCGGCACGGCCCGCGCCGCGGATCCGCTCCGAGGCGCGGTGAGTGCGGTGCGTCGAGCCGTCGAATTCCTCGTCACCCGGGTGCTACGGTCCCGGTTCGGCATCGCGCTCGCTCTCGCCGTGGTCGTGTTCGGGGTCATCGGGGCGGCCCGGCTGGTCTCCGGTCCCGGCGACCCGGCGGACGGGCTCAGCAACCGTCCGAGCCGACCCATCACCACGGTCGCCCCGACCGCCGGTGACGACGGGGCGTTCTCGACGGGCGCTCCCCCGTCCCCGGTCACCCGCGCGGGCGAGCCCACGCCGGAGGAGATCGCCGAGCGCTTCGTCGCGGCGTGGCTGGGCAAGCCGGGCGTCACGGCGGACCAGTGGCAGGAGGGGCTGCGTCCCCTGTCGACTCCGGCGCTGACCGAGAAACTGGCGGGCGCCGACCCGTCGGGGGTGCCGGCCGGGCAGGTCAACGGTGACGTCACGCTCCGGCCCCGGACCGAGAACTTCGTAGAGGTGGTGGTCCCGCTCGACGCGGGCCGGCTCCGCCTCGAACTGGTGGCGCCCGACGGGCGGTGGCTGGTGGACGCGGTGGACTGGGAGCAGGAATGAGCGACGAGACCCGACCGCGCCCTCGACAACTCCGGCTCGGCGCCCTGGCCGCCGCGCTGACCGCGACGTTCGCGCTGCTCTGCTGCACCGGCGGCGCAGGCGCCTTCTTCCTCACCGAACTCGGCGGTGACGCGGATGACCGGATGGTGTCGGCCAGCCTGGACTGCACGGAGGACTTCCGGGTCGACATCCAGGGCAGCATGCCCCGAATGTCCCAGTACGGCGAAGTCGAACTCCGCAACGCCGCTCGGATCATCAAGGTCGGGCAGGAGATGAAGGTGCCGCCGCGCGGCTGGGTCATCGCCGTAGCGACCGCCATGCAGGAGTCCCGGCTGCGCAACCTGGCGAACTCGACCGTCGGCGAATCCGAGAACCTGCCCAACGAGGGCATGGGGGCCGACCACGACTCTGTCGGCCTCTTCCAGCAGCGGGCCAGCTGGGGCAGCGTCGCCCAGCGGATGACGCCCGAGTACGCCGCCCGGAAGTTCTACGAGAAGCTGGTCAAGGTACCCGGCTGGGAGCGGATGCCGCTGACGCGGGCCGCCCAGGCGGTGCAGATCAGCGCCTTCCCGGACGCCTACGCCAAGCACGAGGAAGTCGCCTCGCAGATCGTCAACGCCCTGGCCGGTGGAGCGGCCCGGACCGTGCTCGTCGGCGGGAAGCAGGCATGTGACCGCGCCGCCGGCGGGGAGATCGCCGCCTCGGGTTGGACGGCGCCCATCCCGGGCGGCGTCGGGTCGGGCTTCCGCACGGCGAGCCGGCCCGGGCACAACGGGGTCGACATCGCCGCCCCGAAGGGCACCCTGATCCGGGTCGCCGCCACCGGCCGCGTCCTGGTCTCCCGCTGCGACCCGGACAATCGCGGACGGCTCAGCTGCGACGCCGACGGTTGGCCGGACAAGGGCGGCTGTGGCTGGTTCGTCGACGTCCTGCACGCCGGCGGGTTCATCACCCGCTACTGCCACATGGTGAGCAAGCCCCGGGTCTCCGTCGGCCAGACCGTCCAAGCCGGCGAGGTCATCGGCGAGGTGGGCAGCAGCGGCAACTCCTCCGGCCCGCACCTGCACTTCGAGGTGCACAAGGACGAGGATCGCAGCAGCCGGGGCGCGATCAACCCGGTGCCGTTCATGCGGTCGCGGGGTGCGCCGCTCAAGGGCGCGGCGTGAGGCGCCAGCGGTCATGAACGAGCCGCTCCCCGACCCGTTCGCCGACCAGCCCGACTGGGCCCCCCGGCCGCCCCGGCCGATCGAGATCGTGCCGGCCACCGGGCGGGTCGAGCTGCGCGGGCGGCGGGTCCTGGTCGGCCTGCCCGGGCTCGGCTGGCGTGGTGACCTGCGGGCCGACGAGCGGGTGGTGCAGGGCAGCCGAACCTACGTCCCCGTGATCCCCGAGCACGAGTGGTACCGGGCGGAGTCCGACCAGGTGGAGGTGTTCGCGCCGCTGGTCCCGGTGGAGCGGGTCTGGGTGGAGACGGTGGGGAACCGGCGGCCGGACACGTCGATGGACCGTGAGGCGGGCGTCCGTCTCGTCTCCCTGGACGCCCCGGCGCACCGTGTGCCGGCCCCGGTCTTCGAGGCGGACGCCGTCACCGGCCGCCGGGTCGTACACGTCGTGGAATCTGTCGAGCACCGGGACCTGCGGGCGGTCACCGAGACCTACTCGGGCGCCGACGGGGACATCTGCGTGCGGGTCACGCCTGAAGTCGAGTGGTACCGCTGGGCATGGCGGGGCCAGTCACCGACCACACTGGAGGTCCCGGTCCACCTGCTCTGGATCGAGTGACGGCTCAGGCCGTTTTCCGGCCAGCACAAACCCGCCATCCTTCTTCGCCATCCATCACGTCGAATACCCAGTCCTCTCGGCGACTGCTACGCGGCTGCCCGTTGGCAGAGCTGGAGATGGAGAGAGTTGTGGCGACCGATTCACCCTCTCCGGTCTCGGTCCGAGTGAGAGGTCCCCAGCTGACTCGCACCACGACACCGAAGTTGGCCTCGCGCTGCTCGATCTCCTTGCGCAGGCCGGACAACGTGCTCAGCCCGGTGTCTTCCTGACAGGTGAAAAGCTCGGCGCGGGTGTCGTTGCGATCCACGAGGAACGCCCGGAGGTAGTTGTCCACCACCACGTCGGGCGCGCTGCGGTCCGGGGCGGCGGCGCGGTTGTAGAGGACGTACCCGGCGGCCACGCCACCGAGGCAGAGCGCCGCGAGGATGCTCGCGACGACCGTGAGCACAGTGCGCGCCCGTCGCCTCGGCCGCTCCGGCGCCGGGGCCGGCGAGGGCGGCGCCAGGTGGTCGGAGGGGGGCCGTTGCGCCGGTACGCGGGAGACCTGGGAACCGGCGGGGGGCTGCACTGATTCCACCCTCTGAGGCTAGCGGCTGGGCGCCGGAGACCCAATGCCCCAGATGCAGCGGATCGTGACGGACCACTCCCCATTGGTGAGATCCACGACAACACCGGCGCAGCGCCGCCGCGCATCCCGGACGAGCCGCTCCGGCTGGGTTACCGTCTCTGCGCGGGGAGGGGTTGCCAACCTCGGACAGAGGGGGTGGACGCGGTGACCGGTCCGAAGGCACGGACGAACCGCGCCGCCGCACTGCACCGGCAGGCCGCCGCCACCGCGACCGCCGCCGCCGGCATCCTCGACGACACCCGTCCCGTTCCCGCCGACCAGCACCGCCAGTACGAGCTGGCCGACCGCCTACGGTCCGCGGCGGCGGTGCTGGCTCCCGGCTGGGCGGGGGCTTCCCTGGAGACGGTCGCCCCGACCGCACCCGCCGGCGAGGGGCCGCCCGCCTTCGTCCGGGTCGGCACGGCGGCGCCGCTGGACGACGCGCGCTTCCCGGCGCTGGTGCCGCTGCTCGGCACGGGGCATCTCGCCGTGGACGCCGACGCCCGGGATCCCCGGGTGGCGGGGATGCTCCGGGCCGTACTGCTGCGGCTGTTGGCGGCGACCCCGGCCGGGGCGCTGCTGGTCCGCGGGGTGGACGCGACGGGTGCGACCTTGGAGCCGTTCGCGGCGCTCGCCGACGCGGGCCTGCTGCCGCCCCCGGCGGTGGACGTCGCGGGCCTGCGGGCCGTGCTCACCGAGGCCGAGCAGTGGGTGGCCCCGGGGGCGAGCGGGCGTCGCCGGCACGACCGGACGCTGCTGCTGGTGATCGCGGCGCTGCCCGACCTGACGGGCCCCACCGACCTGGCCCGGGTGGAAGCGCTGGCCGAGCAGGGCCGGTCCGCCGGGCTGCACCTGGTGGTGGCCGGCTGGCCCCCGGCGGGTCCGTACGCCGATCGTGCCCCGCTGCCGCAGGCGACCACGCTGGCGATCCGCAACGCGTACGCGCTGCTGGGTGATCCGCCGGGCGGGTCGTTCGCGGGCCCCGGCGCGGAGCCTCCGGGCGGGTTGAACTCGCCGGTCTTCGTCGAGCCGGATCCGCCCGGCGACCTCGTCGACGCGGTGTGTCGCCGGTTGGCCGCGCAGGTCGAGGCGGGTTCCCGGCTGGCCCTGACGGGCCTGCTGCCGCCGCCCGACGGGGAGTTGTGGACGGCGACCGCGGCCGACGGGCTCGCGACGACCGTCGGCGACGCGGGCGGGCGGGCGGTGTCGCTCGGGTTCACCGAGCTGACCCCGCACTGGCTGGTCAGTGGCCGCTCCGGCGCGGGCCGGTCCACCTTCCTCACCACGGCGCTGCTCGGCCTGGCCGCCCGGTACGGTCCCGAGGAGCTGGCCCTCTACCTGGTGGACCTCGCCGACGCCGAGTCCTTCGTGGAGTTCCTCCAGACCGAGCGGGACCGGTCGTGGATCCCGCAGGTCCGGGCCGCGGCGATGGCGGCCGACCGGGAGTACGTGCTGAGCCTGCTCGACGAGCTGACGGCGGAGGTGCGCCGCCGCGAGGAGGCCGGCAGCCGGGCGGGCGGGCAGCGCTTCGCCGAGCTGCGGCAGCACCGGGCGATGCCCCGGATCGTCTGCGTGCTGGACAATCTTCCGCTGCTCTTCGCCGAGCGGGACCGGCTGGCCGTGGACGCCGCCGCCCGGCTGGACACGCTGGCTCGCACGGGGCGCGCGTACGGGGTGCACCTGGTGCTGGCCGGCGAGGGCGACCTGGGGTTGGGCTCACGTACGGACCGCGACTCGGTGCTGGGGCAGTTCCCGGTGCGGGTGGCGCTGCCCGGCGGGAGCGCGGTGCTGGAGCCGACCAACGACTCGGCGGCGGGGCTGCCGGTGGGCAGCGCGGTCGTGAACACCGCGGGCGGGCTCGGCGGGCCCCGGGGCGCCATCCGGGGGCACGAGCGGATGGTCCGCTTCCCGGACCCGCAGGACCATCCCGACACGGTCGGGCAGCTGCGGCAGCGGCTCTGGTCGGCGCGACCGGAGGGGTCCGCCCCGCCGGTGGTCTTCGCCGGTTACGCCCGTCCGCTGCTGCGCAACGATCCGCGGCACCGGGCCGCGCTGGCCGGGCGGGCGCCCGGCCCCGCCGCCCTGCTGGGCCGGGCCGTGGACGTGCCCCGGACCACGGTCGCGGTGCCGCTGGGGCCGGCGCCGGGGCGCAACCTGGCCGTCCTCGGCCCCGGCCCGGAAGCGGCCCGGCTGCTGGCCACGGCGGCGCGCAGCACCGCCGCCCACCACGCGCCGGGGACCGCCCGCTTCGTGCTCGCCGCGCCGGACGACGACTGCCGGCCGCTGGCCGACGCGCTGGCGGCCGAGCTGGCCGGGCGGCACCCGGTCGAGACGGTGGACGCCGCCGGCCTGCTCGCCGCCGTGGACGCCGCCGAGCCGGCGTACCTGGTGGTCTTCGGCCTGGATGTGCCGTCGCCGGAGCAGTTGCCCCCGGAGCGGCTGCGCGCGCTGCTGCGGGAGGGTCCGCCCGCCGGGCGGCACCTGCTCGGCCGCTGGCGCACGGCGCCGTCCTTCGCGGCGCTGCTTGAGCCCGACGGCGAGGTCGACAAGCTCGCGGCGGTGGCGGTGGTGGACCTGCCCGGCGCCCAGCTCGCGTCGGTCTTCGGCCGGCCGGTGGAGTGGCGGCCCCGTCCGGGCCGGGCGGTGCTCTGGGACTCACCGGGTGAGCAGGGCACGGTGCTGGTTCCCTTCGCGGAGCAGGGAGAGCCGACATGACCCGCAGTGGGGCGCGGAGGCCGGCGCACGCCGGGCCGGGACGCCAGCGGTCCGCCGCCGGGCCGCCGCCGGGTGGGCCCGACGCGGCGGCGCCGTCGGGGGCCGTCGCGGGCGGCGACCCGGTGTCCGTCGCGTGGACCGACTACCTCGCCGCCGCCCGGCAACTCGACGGGGTACGCCGGGACGCGGCCACCGCTGCCGGCGAGCAGGCCCGGTCGGTGCAGGCTGCCCGCGAGGAGCTGACCGCCGTCCGCACCCGGCTCGCCGCACAGGAGACCCGGCTGCGCGAGCGGGGCGTACCACCGATCTCGCTGGTCCCGACGCCGCCTGAGCTGACCGAGGCGGCCAGGTCGATGGCGGGCGGGCCGGCCGCGGTGCTGTCCGCGCTCCGCGCCGCCCGCGGCCGCGCGGACGCCGCGGACGCCACGCTCGCCGCGCGCGGCCTGCCCCGCCTGGCCGCCTGGCCGGCGCGCCCGCGCAACCTGCTGCTGTACGCGCCGCTGGCCCTGCTGGTGCCGCTGATCCAGGTGGCGCTGTTCGTGGCGACCGGTCCCGGGGCGGCGAGTGTGGCGGCGCTGCTCTGCGGGCTGCCGATGCCGGCGGTGGCGTTCGCGGCGGGCTGGCTCGGCGTCGGGCGGCTCTTCCCGGCCGGGGAGGGTGGCCGGGTGGACCGCACCGCCCGGCTCGGCGCGCTGGTGTGCCTGGTCCCGGCGGTGCTGGTCAGCGCGGGCCTGCTGCTCGCGATGCTGGCCGGCTGAGCGGAGCCGTCACGCGGCCCGGAAAGGCAAGATACTGGCCGGCTGAGCGGAGCCGTCACGCGGCCCGGAAAGGCAAGATGCTGGCCGGCTGAGCGGAGCCGTCACGCGCGCCTCGGAAACCCGACTCGCGATGCCCGTCGGCTAAGCGGGGCCGCCGCGCGGCGTCCGGACAGGCGAGCGGCCGGCCGGCCCGGGGTGTGGGTCGACCGGCCGGCCGGGTCGGTCGCGGTCAGCGGGGGATGATCAGCGCCATCGCCTCGGCCCGCGACTTGGCGTCGTGCTGGAGCGTGCCCCGCACGGCCGAGGTGATGGTCTGGGCACCCGACTTCTGGATGCCGCGCATCGCCATGCACATGTGCTCGCACTCGAGCACCACCACCACGCCGCGCGGCGCGAGCCGCTCCATCAGCAGGTCGGCGATCTGCGAGGTGAGCCGCTCCTGGACCTGCGGCCGGCGGGCGAAGACCTCGACCAGCCGGGCCAGCTTGGACAGGCCGGTGATCCGGCCGTCCGGCCCCGGGATGTAGCCGATGTGGGCGCTGCCCCGGAACGGCAGCAGGTGGTGCTCGCACAGGCTCATCACGTCGATGTCCCGGACCAGCACCAGCTCCTGGTGGTTGGCCTCGAAGGTGGTGCTGAGCACCTGGGCCGGGTCGACCCGCAGGCCGGCGAAGAGCTCGGCGTACGCGCGGGCCACCCGGGCCGGGGTCTGCCGGAGCCCGTCGCGGTCCGGGTCCTCCCCGACGGCGATGAGGATCTCGCGTACCGCCTTCTCGATCCGCCCGAGGTCCACGGTGTCCTCGACGGGTCGGCCGGTGAGCTTGCCGCTGATCAGGCGCGCGGCCACGTAGTCGAGGCCGTCGTCGCCGTCGGGCTCGGTCGCGGAGACGGCCAGTCCCCGGTCGTCCCGGGAACTGGCCGTCGGGTCGGTGCTCAGTGCGTACCGTCCGAGTTGTTCGAGCTGGTCGAGGTGGTGCCGCCGACAGTCGCCTGGGCGCCGTCGGCCTGGGCCTGCACCTTGAGCGCCTCCTTCTCGGCCGGCGTGAGCACCGGCGGCTCGGTGGAGGGCTGGCGCTTGCCGAAGCCGTTGTACGGCGCCATCGGCGGCCGCTTGGCCACCCGGGCGCAGATCCGGGCCATGTCGGCGGTGGAGAGGGTCTCCTTCTCCATCAGCTCCAGCACGATGTTGTCCAGGACGTCCCGGTATTCCACCAGGATCTCCCAGGCCTCGTCGTGGGCCAGCTCGATCAGCGCCCGCATCTCGCCGTCGATCTCGGCGGCGACGGCGTCGGAGTAGTCCCGCTCGTGGCCCATGTTGCGGCCGAGGAACGGCTCGTCGCCGCTGGTGCCGTACTTGATCGCGCCGAGCTTGGAGCTCATGCCGTACTGCGTGATCATCGCGCGGGCCAGCTGGGTGGCCTTCTCGATGTCGTTGCCGGCGCCGGTGGTCGGCTCGTGGAAGACCAGTTCCTCGGCGGCCCGGCCACCCAGCGCGTACGCCAGGGTGTCGACCATCTCGGCGCGGGTCTGGGTGTACTTGTCCTCGGTGGGGAGCACCAGGGTGTGGCCCAGCGACCGGCCGCGGGACAGGATCGTCACCTTGTGCACCGGCGCGGCGTGCGGCAGCGCCCAGGCGACCAGGGCGTGCCCACCCTCGTGGTACGCGGTGATCTTCTTCTCCTGGTCGCTCATCACCCGGGTCCGGCGCTGCGGACCGGCGATCACCCGGTCGATCGACTCCTCCAGGGAGTCGTTGGTGATCGCCCGCTGGTCCTTGCGGGCCGTGAGCAGCGCGGACTCGTTGATCACGTTGGCCAGGTCGGCGCCGCTGAAGCCGGGGGTACGCCGGGCCACCGCGTCGAGGTCGACGTCGGGGGTGAACGGCTTGCCCTTGGCGTGCACCCGCAGGATCGCCTTGCGGCCCTCCATGTCGGGGGCGTCCACCGGGATCTGCCGGTCGAAGCGGCCCGGGCGCAGCAGCGCCGGGTCGAGGATGTCCGGCCGGTTGGTGGCGGCGATCAGGATGACCCCGCCCTTGGTGTCGAAGCCGTCCATCTCGACGAGCAGCTGGTTGAGGGTCTGCTCACGCTCGTCGTGGCCGCCGCCCATGCCGGCGCCGCGGTGGCGGCCGACGGCGTCGATCTCGTCCACGAAGACGATCGCCGGGGCGTTCGCCTTGGCCTGCTCGAAGAGGTCCCGGACCCGGCTCGCGCCGACACCGACGAACATCTCGACGAAGTCGGAGCCGGAGATCGAGTAGAACGGCACCCCGGCCTCGCCGGCGACGGCGCGGGCCAGCAGCGTCTTACCGGTGCCGGGCGGACCGAAGAGCAGCACGCCCTTCGGGATCTTGGCGCCCAGGGCCTGGTACTTCGCCGGGTTCTGCAGGAAGTCCTTGATCTCGTGCAGCTCCTCGACGGCCTCCTCGGCGCCGGCCACGTCCGCGAACGTGGTCTTCGGCGTGTCCTTGGTGATCATCTTCGCCTTGGACTTGCCGAAGTTGAGCACCCGGGAGCCGCCGCCCTGCATCTGCGACATGAAGAAGAGCAGCAGGAGCACCAGCAGGGCGATCGGGAGCAGGTTGACCAGCAGGCTCACCCAGATGCTGTCGGACGACACCTTGGCGTCGGCCGGGCCGGTGACCCGGTTGTTGGCCTTGGCCTCGAGGACCTCGTTCCAGACCTCGTCGCCGACCTCGTAGGGGAACTGCGCCTCGATCCGGTCGGTGGTGGTGTCACCGAACTTGGTCTTCTCGGCCAGGTCGAGCTGGATCGTCTGTTCCTTGTCCTGGAAGACGACCTTCTTGATCGCGGGCTTGCCGGTGTTGAGCTGGTCGAGCGCAACGGAAGTGTCCACCCGGTGGTAGCTGGGACCAGCGGTGAACAGTTGACTGAGCACAACGGCGCCGAGGATGACCAGGATGATCCAGACCACCGGTCGGCGGAAGAAACGCGTACGTTCCATGCTGTTGTCGAGCGCCGAGGCGCCCGCATCCTCCTGATCGACGTCCTGACCGTCTGATGGTGTCGCCGCCTGCGGCGGCGGCCGGAGCCGCCGTGCGGGCCGGCTCGACCCCGAGGCGCGAACTTTGCCGCGCCGCGGTCATTCGACGGTACACCGTGTGCGCGAGGAGTGAGCTTGCGAGCCCCGCAGTCGCGCACGAACGGAACATCGTGCGCGCGCGGAGCGAGCTCGCGAGCCCAGCAGCTGCGCGTCGGGCGAACCGGGTCCAGCCGACGTGACGGGAGCTCCGCGCCCGGCCGCCCGACCGCCCGGTCCCGCGGTTCGAGGGGTCGGGCGTGGAGGATGCCTCCACGCCACCGACCTATACCGTAGTCCGACTGGCTGAGAGCCCGCTGAACGTCCGCTCGATGGACGCCGATGCGAGAGGGGCTCAGGCCCGCGCGTAGACCTCGGGCTTGAGCACACCGACGTACGGCAGCTCGCGGTAGCGCTCGCCGAAGTCGAGGCCGTAGCCGACGACGAACTCGGTGGGGATGTCGAAGCCGACGTACTTCACCGGCACCGGCACCTTGACCGCGTCCGGCTTGCGGAACAGCGCGACGACCTCGACGCTGGCCGCCGAGCGGGACTCCAGGTAGCGCAGCAGCCAGGAGAGGGTCAGGCCGGAGTCGACGATGTCCTCGACGACGACCACGTGCCGGCCGGCGATGTCCCGGTCCAGGTCCTTGAGGATGCGGACCACGCCGGAGGAGGTGGTGCCCTGGCCGTAGGAGGAGATGGCCATGAAGTCCAGCTCGGCGGGCGGTCCGTTGCGGCCCAGCGCCCGGGCGAAGTCGGCCATGAACATCACCGCGCCCTTGAGCACGCAGACCAGCAGGAGCCCGTCATCGACGTCGGCGTAGTCCGCCGAGACCTGCTTGGCGAGTTCCGCGGTCTTCTCGCGGATCTGCGCCTCGGAGATGATCACGTGGTCGATGTCGGCGTCGTACCAGGAGCCGTCAGCCATGGCTCCTAGCCTGCCGTACGCCGGATGGCCTCCGTCGGCGGGGCCGCCCCTTTTGGAGCGGTCCCGCACGGGATGAATGACGCGAAGGCCACCAATCACCTCAGCAGGTACGCGACCGCCAGCGGCGGCCGTCGTCGGTCGGCTTCCAGTCGGCCGAGTCCCGGCTGTCGGCGGTGAGGCCGGCGGCCGAGGCCACGGCGAGGAGGAGGAAGAAGACGAGGAAGAACAGGAACTCCATGGCGGCGCTCGCTTTCGCACGATTGCTGTTGGTTTCGCCGCCGGTGCGCACCGGGCTGCACCCAGTCTGTGCCGAGCACGACAGGCCGGACAGTGGCAGAAATGCCACTCCCCCTCGATTTCCTGCCACCCGTGCGGTTACCCTCGTCACATGCTCAGCTCGGTCGCCGTCCTCGCCCTGGACCGGGTCGCCGCGTTCGAGCTCGGCGTCCTCGCCGAGGTCTTCGGCACCGACCGCACCGCCGACGGGTTCCCCGGCTACCGGTTCCACGTGTGCAGCCCCGACGGCGGGCCGGTCCGCACCACGTCGGGCTTCCAACTGACCCCGCACGCGGACCTCGGGCCGTTGGAGGACGCGGACCTGGTCGCCGTGCCGGCCCACGAGCACGGCTCCACGGTGCCGGCCCCGGTGCTCGACGCGCTGCGCCGGGCCGCCGACCGCGGGGCGTACGTGTTCAGCGTCTGTTCCGGAGCGTTCGTGCTGGGCGAGGCCGGCCTGCTCGACGGCCGCGAGTGCACCACCCACTGGCGGTACGTCGACGAGCTGCAACGCCGCCACCCGACGGCGAAGGTCCGGTGCAACTCGCTCTACGTGCAGGACGACCGCCTCATCACCAGCGCCGGCACGGCGGCCGGCATCGACGCGTGCCTGCACCTGGTCCGCCAGGAGCACGGCTCGGCGACGGCCACCCGGCTGGCCCGCCGGATGGTGGTCCCCCCGCACCGCGACGGCGGGCAGTCCCAGTACGTCGAGGCCCCCATTCCGAGGACCCCCGAGGCGGCCACCCTGGAGCCGGTGCTGGAGTGGCTGATGGGACACCTGGACCGGCCGGTGACCGTGGACGAGCTGGCCGCCCGGGCCGGGATGGCACCGCGCACGTTCGCCCGGCGGTTCCGGGCCGAGACGGGCACCACGCCACACGACTGGCTGACCAACCAGCGGGTGCTGCTGGCCCGCCGGCTGCTGGAGGAGACCCGGCTCAGCGTGGAGGCGGTCGCCGACCGGGCCGGCTTCGGCGACGCGGCGGCGCTGCGACACCACTTCACCCGCCGCGTCGGCGCCACGCCGCAGACCTACCGGGCCACCTTCCGCGACCGGGTCGGGGTCTGAGCCGCCCAAACCCCGTCAGCGGGGGACGGCGGGGGTGAGCCGGCCGTCGCGGCGGACCACCCGCAGTCCGCCCGGCAGGTACGCCGCCCCCTGCCCCCGCCAGCCGGTGACCAACGTGTCCAGCGCGGTCACGTGCCGGTGCGACAGGGCGGTAGGCGGGGCGCCCAGCTCCCGGGCCCAGGTGTGCAGCACCCGGCCGCGCACCGCCGGCGAGAGGGCGGCCAGGGCACCCACCGAGAGCCCTCCGTCGGGGTGACGGACGTCGGCCAGCGCGGCGACGGCCAACTCGTCGAGGACGGCGTTGTCCGCCGCCACCAGCCGGGCCGTCCGGGCCAGGTTGTCCAGCACCCCCGGCCCGAGCGCGCGGACCAGGGCGGGCAGCACGTCGGCCCGCACCCGGGCACGGGCGTACGAGGGGTCGGCGTTGTGGGGGTCCTCCCACGGGCTCAGCCCGAGCACCGCGCACGCCTTGCGGGTCTGTTCCCGGCCGACCTCCAGCAGCGGGCGCAGCAGGGGCACCCCGTCGAGGTCCCGCCGGGCTGGCATCCCGGCCAGGCCGCGCGGGCCGGCGCCGCGGGCGAGCGCGAGCAGCACCGTCTCCGCCTGGTCGTCGCGGGTGTGCCCGGTGAGCAGCGCCGCCGCCCCGTACCGGCCGGCCACCTCGGCGAGCGCCCGGTAGCGGGCCTCGCGGGCGGCCGCCTCGGGCCCGCCCGGTCGCCCGGCGACGTCGACCCGCACCGACTCGACCGGCGCCAGGCCGATCTCGCGGGCCCACGCCGCCACCGCCGCGGCCCGCTGCGCCGAGCCCTCCTGGAGGCCGTGGTCGACCGTCACCAGGCCGGCGGCGCGACCCACCCGGGGTGCCACGAACGCGGTCGCGGCGGCCAGCGCGAGCGAGTCCGCCCCGCCCGAGCAGGCGACCAGCACCGGGCCCCCGGGCGGCAGGTCGGCCAGCGCGCGGCGGACCGCCACCCGGATCGCCGCCACCGGCGGGGAGAGCGCGGCCACGGGCGTACGGTCAGCCCGTGGCCTGGACCGGGCCCACCGGCCCGTGCACCCGGGCCACCCAGGCGTCCGGGTCGCCCAGCTCCTCCAGCCGGGGCAGGGTGAGCGGCGAACCGAAGATCTTGTTGAAGCCGTCCATGCCGACCCGGTCGACCACCCCGTGCACGAACTTGCGGCCCTCGGCGTACTGGCGCATCTTGACCTCCACGCCGAGCAGCCGGCGGATGGCCTTCTCCAGCGGGTTGCCGGCCTCCCGGCGCCGGTTGAAGCCCGCCCGGATCCGCTCGACGCTCGGGATCACCTCCGGACCGACGCCGTCCATGACGAACTCGGCGTGCCCCTCCAGCAGGGTCATCAGCGCGGTGAGCCGGTCCAGCACGGCCCGCTGCGCCGGGGTCTGCACGATGTCCAGCACGCTGGTGCGGCTCTCCGGGTCCCGCACCGCCTCGGCGAGGGTGGCCACGCCCCGGCGCAGCCGCTCCAGCAGGTGCTCGCCGCCGCTCGACGACGCGTCCACGAAGGCCTGCACCTCGCTGAGGAAGTACGCCCGCATCCAGGGCACGGCGGTGAACTGGGTCCGGTGGGTCACCTCGTGCAGGCAGACCCAGAGCCGGAAGTCGCGGGGATCGGCCTCCAGCTTCCGCTCCACCTCGACGATGTTCGGCGCGACCAGCAGCAACTGCCCGGGGTCGGCGGAGAACACCTCGTACTGCCCGAGGACCCGGCCGGAGAGGTACGCCAGCACGGTGCCGGCCTGCACGCCCGTCAGCCGGGAGCCGATCGCCTCGGTCAGCGGGCCGGGCTGCTTGTCCTTCGTGAGCCGGCCGACCAGCGGCGTGATCACCTCGCGCAGCCCGGCGATGTTGGCGGCCGCCCAGTCCCGGCGGTCCACCACCCGCACCGGCGGGTGCGACACCTGCGAGCGCAGCCCCGTGTAGTCGGCGACGTGCCCCGCCGCCTCGTCGGTCAGCCGCCGCAGGTCGCCGACGACGTCGGTGGCCTCGGCGTACGACACCCGGGGGCCCGACTTGCCCAGTGCCCCCGCGGTCGCGGCGGCCAGATCCCAGTCCACGAACTGCGCCATGCACCCACCGTACCCGCGCCGGGACACCCCGGCCCGGGCTCGCGTCGGCGTGATCGACGCCGGTCGCGCGCTGCCCTGTCCGGTCAGCGGCAGCCGCAGCCGGCCAGGGCGGCGCCGATCCGGTCCAGCGCCACCCGGGCGGCCTCCAGGCCGTCCGGCGGCACCGCGTCGGTGAGCACCGCGAAGGTGAGCAGCCGCCCGTCGGCGGTGCTGACCACGCCGGCGATCGCGTGCACCTTGGTCAGGGTGCCGGTCTTGGCCCGGACCACCCCGGCGCCGGCCTTCGTCGCCGCCGTGCCGTACCGGTCGGCGAGGGTGCCCGACCAGTCGGCCACGGGCAGACCGCCGAAGATCGCGGCCAGTTCGGGGCGGCTGCCGTTGCCGGCGAGCGTGATCAGGTCGGTGAGCAGCGAGGGGCTGATCCGGTTGCTGCGCGACAGCCCGCTGCCGTCGGCGAGGGACAGCTCGTCGGCCGGCAGGCCCAGCTCCCCCGCCACCGCGTCCATCGCCGCACCGGCGCCCTCGAAGGAGGCGGGCTCGTTGCGGGCCAGCGCGACCTGACGGGCCAGCGCCTCGGCGATGATGTTGTCGCTGTCGCTGATCATGATGTCGACCAGCCGGACCATCGGCAGCGACTCCACCTTGCCCAGCTCGGTGCCGGGCCCGGGCGTGCCGGTGGCGGCACCGCCGTCCGCGGCGGGAGCGGTGCCGCGCTTCACCGTGTCGGCCGGCACGCCGAGCAGCCGGGCGAAGGCCCGACCGGCCGCGAGGTCGGGCTGCGCCACCCGCTCGGCCCAGTGGTTGCCGGCCGCGTCGTCCTTCTTGGCGCGCGGCACGTCGCTGCGGGCGCCGTCGGTCATCAGCGCGGTGATCGCGCCGCCGTAACCGCCGGTGGGGATGTCCTCGTCCCACCCCGGCTCGTGGACGGGGCCGGAGTAGAGCGACGAGTCGACCGTCACCTTCGTCGGCTCCGTGCCACCGAGCGCCGTGCGCACCTGGCCGGCCAGGTCGTCGAGGCGCGCCGCCCCGGGGTAGAAGCCCTTCTTGTCGACCGCCAGCGTGGGGTCGCCGCCGCCGACGAGCACCACCTCGCCGGGGTTCGGGCCGGCGACCGCCCGGGTCGGGATGCGGTACGCGGGGCCGCGCGCGGCGAGCACCGTCACCCCGGTCACCAGCT
This sequence comes from Micromonospora sp. NPDC023814, assembly GCF_040639595.1. Lineage (NCBI taxonomy): Bacteria > Bacillati > Actinomycetota > Actinomycetes > Micromonosporales > Micromonosporaceae > Micromonospora > Micromonospora sp. NPDC023814. The sequence continues at coordinate 107,034 of NZ_JBFAAF010000015.1, read as the reverse complement.
TGGTCACCGAGGCGGGCACGGTGCCGTCGTCCTCGCCCCGGCCGAAGAGCGGCTGGCCGGTGGCCACGTCGGCCACCGAGACGTTGACCCGGTCGCCGAGCGCGGACACGCCCACCAGCGGGGCGAGCGCGGCGCGTACCCCCTCGGGGGTGGGCAGTGGGGCGTTCGCGTCCGCGCCGGACAGCACCGCCACGGGCGCCGGCTCCGCCGCCTGCGCGGCCCTCTGCTCGGCCGGCTCGTCGCCCAGCCAGTCGGCGACGGGGCCCGGTCGGACCACGGCGATCCCGACGGCGGCGAGCACGAGCACGAGCACCACGGCCAGGGCGACGGGCAGGACCCGGCGGCGCGCCGGGCCGGGCGCCGGGGGCGCGGCCGGGGGCGGCCCGCCCACGTCGGGCGGCCCGCCGGCGGGGCGGGTCGCGGCGGCGGTCCAGAGGTCGGTCGGCCCGGGCCGGGGCGGCTGGCCGTACGCAGCCGGGCCGGCGTCGCCGGGGAACCCGGGCGTGCGGGGAAGGTGGGCGTCGGGCACCGGGAACCGCCCGGTGGCCCCGCCGGAAGCAGATCGCCCGGTACCCCGTCCAGCATCGGCCTCCGGACGGTAGTGTGAATCTTCCCTCCCCACGACCCCCTCCTCCCCCCGCGAAATCTGCTTGGGTGACACTACTTCGGTCCGAACACTATGCGGCGGCCGGAGCCGGCGGGTGGGCATTCACCCGACGGGAGCGGCGTGCCGCTGGTTTCCGTTAGCCAGCGTGGGCAAACGAGGGAGCGTGCAGATGGATTTCGACGTGACGGTTGAGATCCCGAAGGGCCACCGCAACAAGTACGAGGTCGACCACGCGACCGGCCGGATCCGGCTGGACCGCACGCTCTTCACCTCCACGCAGTACCCGGCGGACTACGGCTTCATCGAGGGCACCCTGGGCGAGGACGGCGACCCGCTGGACGCGCTCGTGCTGGTACCCGAGCCCACCTTCCCGGGCTGCCTGATCCGGTGTCGCACCATCGGCATGTTCCGGATGACGGACGAGAAGGGCGGCGACGACAAGGTCCTCTGCGTCCCCTACGAGGACCCGCGCCAGGAGCACCTGCGCGACATCCACCACCTCGGCGAGTTCGACCGGCTGGAGATCCAGCACTTCTTCGAGGTCTACAAGGACCTCGAGCCGGGCAAGTCGGTCGAGGGCGCCACCTGGGTCGGCCGGCAGGAGGCCGAGGCGGAGATCGCGGCGTCGTACCGGCGCGCCAAGGAGGCCGAGGAGCGCGGCGAGTCCACGCACTGATCCGGAACCGGACGTCGACGGGCCCGGGGGCCGCTCAGCCGAGCAGCCCCCGGGCCCTTTCGTACAGGTTGAGCACCGCGCAGGCGACCGGCACCACGGAGACCACCAGGGCGGTGTCGGCCAGGTCGGCGACCCGACCGACGTACGGGGAGACCGGACGGCGGGCGTACGTGGTGCCGGCGGCCACCGCCAGCAGGGCCAGCGCCAGCCCGCCGACGACCAGCGCGAGCCGACCGGCCGGACCGGAGCGCTCGGCGAGGACGGCGCCCAGCACGGCATACCCGGCGAGGCCGGCGACCACGGTCGGCACCCGGTGACGCAGCGCCACGAACAGCCGGGAGCGGAGCAGCAGCACGGTCGCGGCGACCGCCACCAGCAGCCGGCCGGCCAGCCCGCCGGAGAGGCCGAGGACCAGCGCGGCGGCCACCGCCAGCACGGCGTGCCCGAGCAGCATCCCGGTGAGCATCTCCTCGGTGCGGGCGACCGCCGCGTAGACCCGGTCCCGGTCGGGCAGGTCCCGGGCCCGGTCGGCGTCGCCCGGCTCGCCGGTCGGCAGGGTGATCGGGGGCAGCGGCACCTTGCCGAGCCGGATGGCCAGCAGCGGGACCGCCCCCACGGCAAGGACCAGCACGCAGAGCAGGACCGCCGCCGTCCCGGCCGGGTCGAGCAGCAGGCCGCCGAGCGCCGCCAGCGCGCCGGCGGACCCCGCGGTGGCGCCGGCCACGAAGACCCGGAGCCGGGTGGCGATGCCGACCAGCCCGAGCACCGACACCAGCAGCAGCGCCACCGAGCCGGCCAGCAGCTCGGGCGCCCCGAGCCAGCGCAGGCCGGCGACCGGCCCGACCGGGTCGCCGGAGCTGACCGCCAGGGCGCCCGCAACGGCCGCGTACGGCAGGGCGTAGCCGCCGAGGGTCGCGCCCGTCGAGGCGTCCCCGTGGGCGCGGGACGCCACCACCCCAGCGAGGGTGAGCAGCAGCGCCACCACGGCGGCGGCCGGCCAGCCGGCCCGGTGCCCGGGCCCGCCGGCCGCCAGGGCGAGCAGCCCGACGGCCAGCGGCACGGCCGCCCCGGCCAGGGCGGCGGCCCGGGTGGCGGCGGGCGACCACGCGCCGCCGCGCCGCCGGGCCCCGTCGGCGATCGCCTCGACCACGTCGTCGTACTCCAGCTCGGGCCACTGCGCGCGGGCCGGCACGAGGTGCAGCACCTCCCCGTCGCGGACGCCCTGCGGCAGCAGCGCCTGCGCGGTGGCCAGCACCGCGCCGTCGGTGCGCCGCAGCACCCAGCCGCCGTGCCGCTCGCCGTCGTCGGCGAGGCCCTCGCCGGCGTGCCGCAGCACCTCGGGCAGCAGCTCGGCCAGGGGCACCTGCTCGGGCAGGGCGACGTCGACCCGTCGCTGGGGGGCGCTGATGGTGACCCGGGCCAACCCGATTGTCATCGACCGGCCTCCATATCGAACGGGGTTGGTGGCTGCGCGGACGACAGGACTTTACCTACCATGTGTCGGGCTCGGGTCACCGAGCGCTGTCAGGAGGTCGAGTGTCCACTGTCGTCATCAAGCGGCCACCCCGACGTCCGGCGCCGGAGATCCCGGTCGGCGAGCTGCCGGTGGACGCGCCGCCGGAGATCCCCGCCGTCACCGGCGGGCGCTGGCAGCAGCTGCTGATGGTGCTGCCGATGCTCGGCGGCACGGTGGCGATGGCGATGATGTTCGGTCGCGGCGGCGGGGCGTACTCGTACGTGGTCGGGGGCATGTTCGGGCTCTCCTCGCTGGCCATGCTGGTGACCTCGTGGGGCAGCGCCTCGGGCACCCCGAAGAAGTCGGAGATGATGGCCGCCCGGCGGGAGTACCTGCGGCACCTGACGGCGCTGCGGCGTCGGGTCCGGCACACCGCCGGGCAGCAGCGCGCCGGGCTCTACTACCGGCACCCGGATCCCGGCCGGCTCTGGTCGACCGTCGACAGCCACCGGGTCTGGGAACGGCGTCCCGCCGACCCGGACTTCGCGGTGGTCCGGGTCGCCGTCGGCCCGCAGACCCTCGCGACCCCGCTGGTCCCGCCGGTCACCCGCCCGCTGGAGGAGCTGGAGCCGATGACGGCGGGCGCGCTGCGCCGGTTCCTGGACGCGTACTCCGTGGTGCCCGACCTGCCGGTGGCACTCTCGCTGCGCAGCTTCGCCCGGGTCTTCGTCCGGGACGCCACCGGCGGTCCGGGCGACGGGTCGGCCGGCCAGGCGCTGGCCCGGGCGATGCTCGCCCAGCTCGCGGTCTTCCACGCCCCGGACGAGCTGCTCGTCGCGGTCTGCGCGGGGCCGGAGCGGCAGGCCGCCTGGGAGTGGGTCAAGTGGCTGCCGCACGCCCGCCACCCCACCCGCACCGACGCCCTCGGCCCGGTGCGGCTGGTCACCAGCGCGGCGGCCGAGCTGGAACGGCTGCTCGACGAGGTGCTGGCCAGCCGGTCCCGGTTCAGCCCGGCCGGGCCCGCCACCGACGGCCCGCACGTGGTGGTGGTGCTCGACGGGGGCGACCTGACCGGCGCCACCGACCTGACCGGGGACGGCGGCATCGACGCGGTGACGGTGATCGACCTGGACACCCCGCCGCCGCGCCTGCTCGACCGGTTCGCGCTGCTGCTGGAGCTGCGTCACGGCCGGCTGCACTCCCACTCGGCCGAGGGGCACGCCGAGGTGGGCACGGCGGACCGGCTCGACCCGGTCGACGCCGAGGCGATCGCCCGGCGGCTGGCCCCGCTGCGGCTGGCCACCGCCGTACGCGGCCCGGACGCCCCGCCGGGCGCCGAGCCGGGCCTGCCCGAGCTGCTCGGTCTCGGCGACCCGGAGGGCTTCACCGCCGAGCAGGGCTGGGCGCCCCGCTCCGCCCGGGAGCGGCTGCGGGTGCCGATCGGGGTGGGCGCCGACGGCGGCGCCATCGAGCTGGACCTCAAGGAGTCGGCGCAGGACGGGATGGGACCGCACGGCCTGCTGATCGGGGCGACCGGCTCCGGCAAGTCGGAGCTGCTGCGCACGCTGGTGCTCGGGCTGGCCGCCACGCACAGCTCGGAGCAGCTCAACTTCGTGCTGATCGACTTCAAGGGCGGCGCCACGTTCGCCTCCTTCGACCGGCTCCCGCACACCGCCGCGGTGATCACCAACCTGGCCGACGCGCTCCCGCTGGTCGACCGGATGGTCGACGCGATCAACGGCGAGCTGGTGCGGCGCCAGGAGCTGCTGCGCCGGGCCGGCAACTTCGCCAGCCTGCGCGACTACGAACGCGCCCGCGCCGCCGGCACCCCGCTCGCCCCGCTGCCGTCGCTGCTGCTGATCTGCGACGAGTTCTCCGAGCTGCTCTCGGCCAAGCCCGACTTCATCGACCTCTTCGTGCAGATCGGCCGGCTGGGCCGGTCGCTCGGCGTACACCTGCTGCTGGCCTCGCAGCGGCTGGAGGAGGGGCGGCTGCGCGGACTGGACACCCACCTGTCGTACCGGATCGGGTTGCGGACCTTCTCCGCGCTGGAGTCCCGGACGGTGCTCGGCGTGCCGGACGCGCACGAACTGCCCCGCTCCCCCGGGCACGGCTACCTGCGCTTCGGCACCGAGCCGCTGGTGCGGTTCAAGGCCGCGTACGTCTCCGGGGCGCTCCGCCGGCGCGGCGCGGCACCGGGCGCGGGCGGCGCGGGAGTCCCGCGCCTGCTCGCCTTCTCCACGCACCTCGTGCCGAAGCCGGAGCCGGTCGGGCCGCCCGCCCTGCCCGCCTCGGCCGACGAGGGCGACACCGGGAGCCTGCTGGAGCTGATGGTCGACCGGCTGGCCGGCCAGGGCCCGCCCGCGCACCAGGTCTGGCTGCCCCCGCTCGGGCGGGCGCCGGCACTGGACGAGCTGCTCGGGCCGGTCGCCACCGACCCGGCGCGCGGGCTCGCCTTCGGCAACCCGGAGCTGCACGGCGCGTTGCAGGTGCCGGTGGCCGTGGTCGACAAGCCCTTCGAGCAGCGCCGCGACCTGCTCTGGTTGTCGCTGGAGGGCGCCGCCGGGCACGTCGCGGTCGTCGGCGGGCCGCAGAGCGGCAAGTCGACGGCGCTGCGCACGCTGATCTGCGCGCTGGCGCTCACCCACACCCCGGCCGAGGTGCAGGTCTACTGCCTCGACTTCGGCGGCGGCGGGCTGGCCGCGCTGCGCGACCTGCCGCACGTCGGGGGCGTCACCGGCCGCGCCGACCCGACGGCCGTCCGGCGTACGGTCGGCGAGATCGCCACCCTGCTGGTCGACCGGGAACGCCGCTTCGCCGAGCTGGGCGTGGAGTCGATGGCCGCCTGGCGGCAGCGGCGGGCCGCGGCGGCCGGCACCGGCCAGCCGGGCGCCGACCCGTTCGGCGACGTGTTCCTGGTGGTGGACGGCTGGGCCACCCTGCGCGGCGAGTACGACGACCTGGAGCCGCTCGTCACCGACCTGGCCACCCGCGGCCTGTCGTACGGGGTGCACGTGGTGGCGACCGCGGTGCGCTGGCTGGACTTCCGGCCGGCGATCCGGGACCTCTTCGGTTCCCGGCTGGAGCTGCACCTCGGCGACCCGTCCGACTCGCTGGTGGCCCGCCGGGCGGCGGCGAACGTGCCGGAGAAGACCCCCGGCCGGGGCGTCACCGCGGAGAGCCTGCACTTCCTCACCGCGCTGCCCCAGCTGGCCGCCTCCGGCGGGGACACCACCGATCTCGTCAAGCAGGTCGCCGGGAGCTGGACGGGGCCGGCCGCGCCCCCGGTGCGGCTGCTGCCGCCGGTGCTCCCGTACGCCGAGCTGGACCTGACCTCGACCACCGGCCTGCGCATCCCGGTCGGGATCGCCGAGGCGGACCTGCGCCCGGTGGTGCTGGACTTCGCCACCGAGCCGCACTTCGTGGTCTTCGGCGACGCCGAGTGCGGCAAGTCGTCGTTCCTGCGCGCGCTGGCCACCTCGATCATCACCCGGTTCACCCCCGAGCAGGCCCGGGTGATCCTGGTCGACTACCGGCGCAGCCTGTCCGACCTCACCGAGGCCCCGCACCTGATCGGGTACGGCTCCGCCGCGGCGCACACCACCGAGCTGATCGATTCGGCCGCCGGCTACATGCACGGCCGGGCTCCCGGGCCGGAGGTCACCCCCGCGCAACTGCGGGAGCGGTCGTGGTGGTCCGGGCCGGAGCTGTTCGTGCTCGTGGACGACTACGACCTCGTGGCCGGCGGGCCGGCCAACCCGCTGCGCGCGCTGGAGGAGCACCTGCCGCACGCCCGGGACGTCGGGCTGCACCTGGTGCTCGTCCGGCGCTCCGGCGGCGCCGGCCGGGCCCAGTACGAGCCGATCGTGCAGCGTCTCCGCGAGCTGTCCACGGCCGGGCTGGTGATGGCGGGCAGCCCGGACGAGGGGGCGCTGGTCGGTCCGGTCCGGCCCGGGCCGCTGCCCCCGGGGCGCGGCCGGCTCGTCACCCGGCGCGAGGGCGTACGGCTGGTCCAGCTGGCGTATCTGCCGTCGCCGTGACGGGTGTCCCCGGATCGCCCCGCAAGGCCGCGGGGAACCGGTAATCTCCGATCGTCATGTTTGCGTCTGGGATGAACGGCTTGAGGATGTGACCACGGTGCGGCACAGCTGTCCGCCGGCGGGCCGGCGGATCGCCGGACGCGCGTTGCTCGGGGTGGCGGCCGCCGTCGCCTCGGTTGCCGGTCCGGTCACCCCGGCCGACGCCGCCCCCCGACCGGTCGCCGCCGCCCAGCCGGCCGCCGCCGTCCCGGTGCCGCTCGCGCCCACCGACAGCCAGAGCCGCCCCGACCAGATCCGCGACGAGCAGTGGCAGCTCGACGCGTTGCAGGCGAAGGCGGCCTGGCGCAGCTCGACCGGGCGCGGGGTCACCGTCGCGGTGATCGACTCCGGGGTGGACGCCGCCCACCCCGACCTGGCCGGCCAGGTGCTGCCTGGCCTCGACCTGGTCGACTCCGGGGGCTCCGCCGACGAGCCCGACCCGGTCGGCCACGGCACGACCGTGGCCGGGCTGATCGCCGGGCGGAACGACGACAAGCACGGCGCGGTGGGCCTCGCGCCCGACGCCCGGATCCTTCCGGTCCGCGTCCTCGACGCCGAGAACCGCTACGACGACGCGATGATCGTCGCCAAGGGTGTGCGCTGGGCCGTGGACAACGGCGCCCAGGTGATCAACCTGTCCCTCGGCGGCAGCGGCGACAGCGCCGCCCTGGCAGCCGCGATCGACTACGCCTTCGCCCGGGACGTGGTGGTGATCGCCTGCACCGGCAACGTGGCCGCCTCGTCCAGCTCAGAGGTCTGGTACCCGGCCCGGGAGCCCGGCGTGATCGCGGTCGCCGGGCTGGACCGCGACAGCGACAACCTCTGGTCCGGGTCGATCACCGGGCGGTCCACGGTGCTCGCCGCCCCGGCCACCGGCCTGGTCGGGGCCCGCCCCGGCGGCTACTGGCGCGTGCAGGGCACGAGCTTCGCGGCGCCGCTGGTCGCCGCCACCGCCGCGCTGGTGCGGGCCCGCTACCCGCAGCTGTCCGCCGGCGACGTGGTGAACCGGCTGCTGACCACCGCCCGCGACATCGGCCCGACCGGTCGGGACGACCGCTTCGGGTACGGCCTGGTCGACCCGGTCGCCGCGCTGGACGCCGAGGTGACCCCGGTGGGCCGCAACCCGCTCGACGACCAGTCCTCGCCGGGCGTGGTCGGGTTCGGTCCCGCGCCCGGCTCGGCGCAGGCCGACGTCTCCGGGGCCGGCAGCGACCAGCTCGGCCTCACCGTGCCGCGCGGGCAGACCCGCTGGGCGGCGCAGCCGGCGGGCACGCACGAGGAGGCCACGCCGGAGCGGCTCTGGACCGGGGCCGCCCTCTTCGTCGCCCTGCTCACCGGGGCGGCGCTGATGGTGCGCCGGTTCCGCCAGTGGACCCCGCTGGCCGCCCCGCGTCGCCCGGCCCGGGTGGAGCGCCGCCCGCCCGCGAGCTGAGCGGGCGATCCGAGCCGGCGGGCGAGTCGGCAGCCCGAGCCGGCGGGCCGCGCCGGCGGCCCCGAGTTGGCGGTTCGCACCGCGAGCGCGCTCCGACTGTCCGATCCGGGTCTGACCTGGCCGCGTCCCGGGTAGAACTGATGCCATGAGCACGCCGGGCCCGCGTACCCTCGCCGCGCCGCCGCAACCCTCGTGGCGCAGCCGCCGCCTGCACCCTGACCACTCCCGCGGCCTGCGGCTCACCCTCGCCGTCGGGGCCGCGTTCCTGGTGGTGGTGCCGTTCACGCTGCTGGCGCTCCTGGTCCTGGGAGACTGGCCCCCGCTGCGCCGGCTGGACACGGCGGTGACCGACGCGCTGGCCGGCTACGCCGCCGAGCACCCGGCGTGGGTACGCCTGATGTCCCTCTGGACCGACGTGTTCGCCCCGATGCCGCTGCGTGTCGGCGCACTGGTCCTGGTCCTCTGGCTGGTGCGGCGGGGGGCCCGGCAACTGGCGGTCTGGGTCGCCGTCACGATGACGGTGGGCGGCCTGCTCAGCCCACTGCTCAAGCTGCTCTTCGGCCGGTCGCGGCCCGACCTGCCCGACCCGGTGGCCCAGGCGCCCGGCCTGGCCTTCCCGTCGGGGCACGCGCTCAACGCCGCCCTGGCCGCCGGGGTGCTGCTGGTGGTGTTCCTCCCGCACGCCGGGCCGGTCGCCCGCCGGGTGGTGATCGCTGCCGCGCTGCTGCTCGCCCTGGTGACCGGCTTCAGCCGGGTCGCCCTCGGCGTGCACTGGACCAGCGACGTGCTGGCCGGCTGGCTCCTCGGCGTGGCCGTGGTCGCCGCGACCGCCGCCGCCCTCACCGTCTGGCGGGCCACCCCGCCCGGCCGCCCGTCCCGACGCGGGCAACGCCCGCCGGGCGCGGACCGCCCGGGGCGGCCGGCAGAGCCCGGCCCGTCGGGCGCCGACCGCCGGGAACGGCCGTCCGGACATGGGCCGGCGCGCGCCGGGCGCCCGGGACCGCCGTCGGAACCCGGGCCGGTGGGCGGTGTGGCACCGCGCTGACGGGCCTCCGCGCCGACGCCGACCGGGAGATTACGCAACTGCCTCCCGTCGCCCCCGCGACCCGGCGGGCAGCGGTCAGGTGCACTCGCCGGTGCCGACGGCGCGGGTGCGCTCGGCACCGGCCAGGGCGACCGGGCGGGCCTCGGCCGCGGTCACCGCGAACCCGGTGTTCGGGTCGTCGGCCGCCGCCGCGAAGATCACCCCGAGGACCAGGCCGTTCGACGAGACCAGCGGGCCGCCGGAGTTGCCGCTCTGCACGAGCGCCCGGATCGTGTAGATCTCCCGGGTCACGTTGCCGGCGGAGTAGATGTCCGGACCGGTGATCCGGTCGACGTCCCGGACCCGCGCCGACTGGGCGTTGTACGGCCCGTCGAGCGGGAAGCCCAGCACGATGGCGTCCGCGCCGCTACCCGCGTTGCCGGCGGCGAAGCGCATCGAGGGGCCGGGCAGCCCGGGCACGTGCAGCACGGCCAGGTCCCGGTCGGGGTCGTAGACGACCACCTTGCTGTCGTACCGGTCGCCGTTCAGCTCGACGACCGTGGAGCGGGTGCCGGCGACGACGTGCGCGTTGGTCATGACCCGGTCGTCCGCGTAGACGAAGCCGGAGCCCTCGATGCGGCGCGAGCAGCTCGGGGCGGAGCCGAGCACCTTGACGACCGACCGCTGGCTGTTGACCACCACCTGCGAGCCGGCGAGCGCCGGGTCGGGCGGGGACACCTGCCGGGCGCGGGTGGGCGCCAGGTCGCCGAAGACGTCGGGGAAGCCGTTCGTGTCGACGGTGTCCCGCAGCGCCGTGGAGAGCTGCTGCGCCTGGTCCGGCAGGACCCGGTCCACCACGGTGAGCAGCGCGCTGTTGCGGACCGAGGAGGCCAGCCAGGGCAGCGACGACGAGCCCAGCGGCACCGCGACGAGCCAGGCGACCAGCAGCACCGCGAAGAGCGAGACGAACGCCCCGCCGATGTCGTCGGCCCGCCTGCCCACGTCGCTGGTGATCACCTTGCGCAGGTGCGAACCGACCCAGCCGGCAAGCGCCTGGCCGACCACCGCCAGCCCGAAGACCGCCACCAGGGAGATCAGCACGCGGGTGCCGCTGTCGACGAACTGCTGCGCCAGCAGCGGCCCGACCTGGAGACCCACCAGCGCGCCCAGGAAGAAGCCGCTGAACGACAGCACCCCGATGACGAAGCCCTGGCGGTATCCGCTGATCGCGAACACGAGCATGAGCAGCAGCAGTACGAGATCCACGGCGGACACGCGTCAAGCGTACGGGCACCCGGCCCGCGAAATGACCATCGCGTGCGGAAGGTGACCGTCCGTTCAGCGCACCGGAGTCTCGTCCACCGCGTCCGTGCCGGCCGAGGGCGCCGGGGTGGCCCCGGTCGGCGGCAGGTCGACGACCCGGTCGCGCGGCCACGGGCGGGCCCAGCCACCCATCTCCAGCAGGGCGGCCAGGACCCCGGCGGTGAAGCCCCAGACGAGCATCCCGCGCGCCGAGAACGCCGGGCCGATCCAGCCGCTCGGGTGGCGTACGCGCATCCGGTTCTCCGGGTCGACCAGCTCGCTGACCGGCAGCCGGGCCACGTGTGCCACCTCGGCCGGCTCCCGGGGGTGCACCGGGTGCGGGGCGTGCCACCAGGCGAGCACGGGGGTGACCACGAAGTCGCTGACCGGGATCCAGAGCTTCGGCAGCTCGGCCAGGACGGTGACGCTGGCCGGGTCGAGGCCGACCTCCTCGTTGGCCTCGCGCAGCGCGGTCGCCGGGGCGTCCGCGTCCTCCGGGTCGGCCGCGCCGCCGGGGAAGGCCGGCTGGCCGGCGTGGTTGCGCAGGGTGGCCGCCCGCTGGAGGATCAGCACGTCCGGGCCGGCACCGGGCTCCTCGCCGAGCAGCACCAGCACGGCGCTCTCCCGCCCGCCGGTCTCCGGGGTGGCCAGCCTGGTGAAGTCCTCGCTGCGCGCGCTGCCGAGCCGGGCGAGCAGCGGGTCGAGCCAGCCCGGCGGCTGTCGGCTCACGCCGGCACCCCCGCGCCCCACCGCGCCCACCGGCGGCGCACGCCCGCACCTGCCCGCCCGCGGCTCACGCCGGCACCGTCAGGCCGAGGTGCTGCCGGACCAGCTCCGCCAGGCGGGCGTCGTCGAGCGTGCCGGAGGAGTCGACGTGCCGGACGTTGCCCTGCCCGTCGACGAGGACGGTCAGGGGGATGGCCTTGCGCCTCAGCTCCTGCTTCAGCCGCTCGCCCCGGTCGACCAGCACCGGGAAACGGATCCCGAAGTCCTCGCCGATGGCCTGGGCGCCCTCGCGGCTGTCCCCGCTGTTCACCCCGATCACCCGGAGCTGGCCGGCGGCCCGGTCGCTGAGCCGCTGGAAGGCGGGCAGCTCGTCGCGGCAGGGCGGGCACCAGGAGGCCCAGACGTTGACCACGGCCGGGCCGCGCAGCTCCCGGAGGGCGACCGGCGCGCCGCCGGTGAAGCAGTCCAGGGTCAGGTCGGGCAGCGCCTGCCCCGCGCCCCCGGACGCCGACGCCGGGGCGCCGGACGCGGGCGGGGTGCCGAGCGCCGAGCAGTCCTGGAACGGCGACGGCCGGTTCGCGGCGGCCTCCTGCCGGCCGGTCGGGCCGCTCTCCTCCTCGGTGCCGTTGCCGGCGGTGCACCCGCCCACGGCCAGCAGCACGGGTACGAGCAGGGCGGCGAGTCGGCGGTTCATCGGTTCACCGTGGTTCGCGACTGCGGGGCTCGCAACACCGGCTCACTCCTCACGCTCACGGTGCCTCCGCCACAACGGCCTGGACGGGAACCAGCTCCGGGTCGACCCCGGCGGCCACCGCCAGGTCCCGGGCGCGGGGACCCTTGAGCAGCCGCGCGGCCGCCGCCGGCTCCGTCGGCCCGGTGCCGTACGACGGGCAGAGCTTCGTCAGCGTGCACGCGCCGCAGGCCGGCTTGCGGGCGTGGCAGACCCGCCGGCCGTGGAAGATCACCCGGTGCGACAGCATCGTCCAGTCCCGCCGGGGGAAGAGCGCCCCGATCGCGTGCTCGATCTTCACCGGGTCGGTCTCGGCGGTCAGCCGCCAGCGCTGCACCAGCCGCCCGAAGTGGGTGTCGACGGTGATCCCGGGCACACCGAAGGCGTTGCCGAGGATGACGTTGGCGGTCTTGCGGCCGATGCCGGGCAGCGTCACCAGGTCGGCGAGCCTGCCGGGAACCCGGCCGTCGTACCGCTCGACGAGGGCCTGGCCGAGCTTGATCAGGGAGTCCGTCTTGTTGCGGTAGAAGCCGGTGGGCCGGATCAGCTCCTCCATCTCCGTCCGGTCCGCCCCGGCGTAGTCGGCGGCGGTCGGGTAGCGGGCGAAGAGCTTCGGGGTGACCTCGTTGACCTTCTTGTCCGTGCACTGCGCGGAGAGGATCGTCGCGACGGCCAGCTCCAGGGGGCTGGAGTGGTCGAGTTCACAGTGCGCGTCGGGGTGGGTCTCGGTCAGCGTCCGGCCGATCCGCCGGGCGCGGCGCGTACGCCCGAGGTCGGTCTCGGTGGAGCCGGAGGAGCTGGTGGTCACGCCGGCCAGCCTACGTCGCCGGAGTGACCGGACGCCGGGGCCACGCGCCGCCCCGGTCAGCCGCCCTGCGGCGGGCTGATCGCCCCGGAGTCGTCGAACCGGGCGCCGGTCTCCGGGAAGTCGCTGCGGGTGAGCTGCTTCACGAGGCCCAGGCCGCGGTCGTCGCCGTCCATCGTCGGCTTGCCGGCGGAGTTCATGTACGTCGATACGAACGACCCCCCGGCCCAGCTGCCGTCCGGCTTCAGCGACACCTTGAGCACCCCGCCCCAGCCGAGCCGGCCGGCGTTGCTCAGCGAGTTGCCCCCGCCGGCGAAGTTGCCCAGGCTGTACGCGATCAGCCGGCCCTTGTAGAACTCCATGCCGCGCAGCACGTGCGGACCGTGCCCGACGATCAGGTCCGCCCCGGCGTCGATCATCGCCTTGGAGAACTTGACGGGGTCGCCCCGGTTCTCGCCGAGGAACATCTCGGTGCCCGGCCGCACCCGGGTCTTGTCGGCCCCCTCGCCGCCCATGTGCACCTGCACCACGACCACGTCGGCCTGACCGGCCGCCTTGGCGATCACCTGCTTCGCCTCGGCGATGTCGACGAGGCTGTTGGACCAGACGTACGACGAGAAGCCGGCGACCGCGACCTTGACCCCCTTGACGTCGACGACGGTGATCTGGTCGGGCGCCCCGGTGTGCGCGAGGTCGTGCTTCTCCAGCGCCTTCTGCGTGTTCTCGTAACCCTTCGGGCCGAAGTCGTAGCCGTGGTTGTTGGCCTGGTTGAGCAGGTCGAAGCCGGCGTCGCGCAGGTGTGCGGCGTACTCGGGCGGGGCCCGGAACTGGAAGCAGCGGGTCGAGTTCGGGCCGCACTTGCCGGTGCCGGTGTCGACGGTGAGCGGCTCCTCCAGGTTGCCCATCACCAGGTCGGCGGCGAGCGCCTTCTCGACGGAGTCGAAGAAGCCCTTGCCACCGTTGGCAGGCAGCCGGTTCGGCGCGTTGCCCATGATGATGTCGCCGGTCGCGGAGAGCGAGATCGCCTGCTCTGCGGGCTGTGCGGGCTGGCTGGAGCGGACCGGGGCGCCGGTGCCGCCGGCACCCGCGCCGGGCTGCCAGACGGGGTCGCCCCCGGACCCGGGCTGGCCGCAGCCGGCGGCGAGCAGGACGGTGAGCAGCGCGCCCAGGGCGAGCGCGACCCGGCGGGGCGGAGGGGAGGCGGCAGAGTACATCGAGCGCGACCCTATCGGGTATGCAACGCCGGGACGAGACCCGATCGGACGGATGTTCAGCCAGTCGGCCGATCGGACCACGGGACCACGGTGCCCGCCCCGCCGGCCGTCACGGCGGCGTGCACGGCCCGGGCCAGCGGGGCGCCCCAGGTGGAGCGCGGTCCGCCGTACGCCGACTCCGGGCCGTCGAGCGGGCAGAGCACGGTGACGGCGTCGGTCGGGGTGCCGGTGCCGGGCACGCCCAGCTCCGCGATCGCCTGCGCCTTCGCCTCGGTGGCGGTCGCCACCGCGTTGACCAGGGCGGCGTCGCCGAGCCGGGCCGGGACGTACACCACGATGTTGACCGTGCCGACCCGCTGGCCGGGCGCCGCCGGGGCGGGCTCGGCCGCCCAGACCGGGGTGCCCAGGCCGACGGTGGCCCAGACCCGCACCCCGGTGTCCGTCCGGGCGACCACCTCGGCGACGTCCACCCCGGTCAGCAGGCCCACCCCGGGTCCGTCGAGGTCGAGCCCGCCGGCCAGTCCGGCCAGGTGTTCGGCCGGGTCGTCCCGGTCGTACGACATGGGTACGGTCGCGTTGACGACCCAGCGCCGGACGCCGATCCCGCCGCCCAGCGGCGCGGAACTCACCGCGCGCAGCGGGCGGTCGGCGCGCCAGACCAGCAGCGGGACGTCCCGACCGTCCTCCCGACGGGTGGTCAGCACGGGTTCGCTCAGCACGCGGTGACCCTACGACCCGGCGCCCGCCGGCCCGCCGGCGCCCGGACGGCGCGCGATCTTACTGCTTGATCACGTCGGGCGGGTTACGCCCAACGATCAAGATTCCAGGGGTGCACCTCTGATTCCAGCTCACGTGCGCCTAGACTGGCCACGCGCGAGGGATCAGCGGACGGCGGACCCGGCCGACGGACGGCACGCGCAGGTGGAGGTGCGCGATGGACGAGGTACTGGCCCGCAGCGGGATCTTCCAGGGCGTCGACCCGGAGGCTGCCGAGGCGCTCGCCAAGGAGATGGAGACGCTCGAGGTCCGCAAGGGCGAGATCGTCTTCAACGAGGGCGAGCCCGGCGACAGTCTCTACATCCTGCTGTCCGGCAAGATCAAGGTGGGTCGCCGGGCGGCCGACGGCCGACAGAACCTGATCGCCGTGATGGGCCCGTCGGACATGGTGGGCGAGCTGTCGCTCTTCGACCCCGGCCCGCGTACGGCGACGGCCACCGCGGTCACCGACACCCGGTTGGTGCGGCTGCGCAAGCAGGCCCTGCGCCCGTGGCTGAACAACCGGCCGGAGATCGCCGAGCAGCTGCTCCGCGTGCTCGCCCGCCGGCTGCGGCGGACGAACGACTCGCTGGCCGACCTGATCTTCACCGACGTGCCCGGTCGCGTCGCCAAGAACCTGCTCCAGATGGCCGGCCGCTTCGGCACCCGCGACGGCGGCGTGCTCCGGGTGACCCACGACCTCACCCAGGAGGAGATCGCCCAGCTCGTCGGCGCCTCCCGGGAGACCGTCAACAAGGCGCTGGCCGACTTCGCCTCGCGCGGGTGGCTGCGCCTGGACGGCAAGAGCATCATCATCCTCGACCCGGAGCGCCTGGCCCGCCGCGCCCGCGTCTGACGCCGCCGCGGCCGGGGTCCACCCCGGCCGTCTCGGCACCACCGGTCCGGACCGCGCCCGCGGCCGGGCCGGTTCGCGTTCGGGGGCCCGCCGCCACCGGAGCCCCCGACTGCTTGACTGCCGGTCTGCCGGTCTGCCAGGGGCAGAATCGCTGGACTCCGGCCGGGTCGGTGGGCATGGTGGAGCGATGCTGGACCGCGTCGCCGTCCTCTCCGACATCCACGGGGTGCTGCCCGCGCTGGAGGCCGTGCTGGCCGAGCCGGACGTCGCCGCCGCCGACCTGATCGTGCTCACCGGCGACATCGCCGCCGGACCACAGCCGGTCGAGGTGCTCGACCTGCTCGCCGGCCTCGGCGACCGGGTCTGCTGGGTGCGCGGCAACGCCGACCGCGAGCTGGTCGAGGCGCGCGCGGGCCGCAAGTCGCCGATCGACGTCTCGAACTGGGCCGCCGAGCAGCTCCGCGCCGACCACCTCGCCCGGCTGGCGGCGTTGCCGCTGACGGTGACCCTGGAGGTCGCCGGCCTGGGTCCGGTGCTCTTCTGCCACGCCACGCCCCGCGACGACGAGGAGGTCGTGCTCGTCGACTCCCGGATGGAGCGCTGGGCGGAGGTGCTCGCCGGGGTCCCGGCCGAGGTGGGGACGGTGGTCTGCGGACACACCCACATGCCGTTCACCCGGCTGGCCGACCGGCGGCTGATCGTCAACCCGGGCAGCATCGGGATGCCCTACGGCGGCCCCGGCGCCTTCTGGGCGCTGCTCGGGCCCGGGGTGCACCTGCGCCGCACCCGTTTCGACGTGGACGCCGCCTGCGCCCGGATGGCCGCCGAGTCGGGCTTCCCCGACGCCGCCGAGTGGGCGGACGAGTACCTGCGCTCACGCCACAGCGACGCCGACGCGCTCGCGGTGTTCGCCCCCCGCGACGGCCGCTGAGCAGTCCGGCCCGTCGGCCCGCCGCATGGGTCGCGTGGGCCGCCTGGCCGCAGGCCGCCTGGCCGGCAGGTGCCTTCCGCCCGCCACCACCGTCCCGAGCTGACCCCCGCCAGTGCCACGGGCCGGGCGCCGCCGGTCCATCGATCGTCGCGGGCGGCTCGGCGGTGCGCCGGTCGACCTCGGCCTTGGCGCCCGCCAGGGCACGCCGTTGCCCTTGAACCAGTTACCCGGTACCGCGACGCGCGGGCGCAGACCCGCGGGATTCCTCGTCGCTCCCCTGTCGAGCTGCCCCATCCATGCGCCCGACGCCCAACAGGCCCGCGGTCAGCGGGCCCAGACGCCCATCAGGCCTACGGTCAGCGGCCCAGCAGATCCGCGGTCAGCGGGCCAGCGATCAGCAGGCCAGCCGCCAGCAGGCCAGCCGCCAGCAGGCCAGCGGTCAGCGGCGGCAGCAGCCAGCAGGCCGACAGCGGCAGCGGCGGCAGCAGCGGCAGCGGCGGCAGCAGCAGCGAACCGTGCCCCATCTGTGGGGGCAGCTCGACAGCGTCCGGACGGCTGGTCCCCGTCAGGGTCGGCCCAGCTCCGAAAGCTGCCGGACCGGCCAAACCCGGTGACGGTCGCAGCCGGCCGACGAGTACCGGCCCGCCAGGCCGTCGGCCGTCGGCCGCACAGAAAAAGTCAGTCTTGACTGTTTGTTCCGGTGGCGGCAGGCTGTCCCCGTGCCCGCCGCATCGACCCGCGTCCCTCAACAGGAGCGCAGCCGCGCCACCCAGGCCCGGCTGCTCGAGGCGACCGTCGCGTGCCTGGTGGAGCACGGCTGGGCCGGCACCACCACCACCGTCGTCGCGGCCCGCGCCGGCGTCTCGCGCGGTGCCCAGCTCCACCACTACCCCACCAAGGCCGCGCTGGTCACCGCCGCCGTCGCGCACCTCACCGAACGCCGGGCCGAGGAGCTGCGCAGCGAAGCCGAGGCGCTGCCGCCCGGCCCGCAGCGCCTCGACCGGGTGATCGACCTGCTCGGGGCGGCCTTCACCGGCCCGCTCTTCGTCGCCGCCCTCGAACTGTGGGTCGCCGCGCGCACCGACCGGGAGCTGCGCGAGGCCCTGCTGCCGCTGGAGGCCCGGGTCGGCCGCGAGATGCACCGACTCACCGTCGCGCTGTTAGACGTGGACGAGCGCCGCCCGGGCGTACGGGAGGCGGTGCAGGCGACCCTGGACCTGCTCCGCGGGCTGGGCGTGGCCAACCTGCTCAGCGACGACTCGTCCCGCCGCACCGCCCTGCTGCACACCTGGAAGCGCCAGCTCGCCGCCCTGCTCACGCCCTGACCGCCGCCCTGACCGGCCCGTTCCGCACCGGAGGCACCATGGTCGACCTGAAGGACCTGCTCGCGGAGCTGGCCGACGAGGCCGAGCAGCTGGACGGCCTGGTGGACGGCCTGTCACCGGGCGACTGGGCGCGGCCCACCCCGGCACCCGGCTGGAGCATCGGGCACCAGATCGCCCACCTCGCCTGGACCGACCAGGTGGCGCTGCTCGCCGCCACCGACCCCGAGGCGTTCTTCGCGTCCGTGGCCGCCGCTCCCGACCCGGCGCGGCTCGTCGATGCCGGCGCGGAGGAGTTCCTCGCCCCGCCGACCGAGCTGCTGCCCCGCTGGCGTGCCGGCCGGGCCGCGCTCGCCGCCGCACTGGCCAGGGTGCCGGCGGGCGGGAAGCTGCCCTGGTTCGGCACCCGGATGTCGCCCGCCTCGATGGCCACCGCCCGGATCATGGAAACGTGGGCGCACGGTGCTGACGTGGCGGACACGCTCGGCGTCGTCCGCCCCGCCACGGCCCGGCTGCGGCACGTCGCGCACCTCGGCTTCCGTACCCTGGGCCACAGCTTCGCCGCCCACGGTCGGCCGGTGCCGGCGGTGCCGGTGCGGGTCGAGCTGGCCGCGCCCGACGGCGACACCTGGACGTACGGGCCGGCCGAGGCCGCCGACCGGGTCAGCGGCCCGGCGCTCGACTTCTGCCTGCTGGTCACCCAGCGGCGGCACCGCGCCGACCTGGCCCTGGCGGCGACCGGCCCGGTCGCCGACGAGTGGCTGGACGTCGCGCAGGCCTTCGCCGGCCCACCCGGCCCCGGCCGCCCGCCACGGGCCGAGGAAGCCGGCGCGACCGGAGCGGCGGCGGGCGCGGGCGCGGCGGCCGGTACCGGCACCGACACCGGTACGGGGATGGCGCCGGCATGAGCGGCGTGCTGCGCGTCGGCAACGCCTCCGGCTTCTACGGGGACCGGTTCAGCGCGTGGCGGGAGATGCTCGACGGCGGCGAACTCGACGTGCTGACCGGCGACTACCTGGCCGAGCTGACCATGCTGATCCTCGGCCGCGACCGGCTGCGCGACCCGTCCCTCGGCTACGCGAAGACCTTCCTCCGCCAGCTCGAGGGGTGCCTCGGCACCGCCCTGGACCGGGGCGTGCGGATCGTCACCAACGCCGGCGGGCTGAACCCGGCCGGCCTGGCCGCCGCGATCGGGTCGCTCGCCGACCGGCTCGGCCTGACCGTGCGCGTCGGCCACGTCGAGGGCGACGCCCTCCCGCGCCCGGACGCGCTGACGGCCAACGCCTACCTCGGGGCGTACGGCATCGCCGCCTGCCTGGACGGCGGGGCCGACGTGGTGGTCACGGGCCGGGTCACCGACGCGTCCCTGGTGGTCGGGCCGGCCATCGCCCGGTTCGGCTGGGGGCGCGACGACCTGGACGCGCTGGCCGGGGCGACCGTCGCCGGCCACCTCGTCGAGTGCGGGGCGCAGGTGACCGGGGGGAACTTCAGCTTCTTCACCGAGCTGCCCGACGGCGGACACCGCCCCGGCTTCCCGATCGCGGAGCTGCACCCGGACGGCTCCTGCGTGATCACCAAGCACCCCGGCACCGGCGGCGCGGTCACCGTGGAGACCGTCACCGCCCAACTGCTGTACGAGGTCGGCGGGCCGGCCTACCTCGGGCCGGACGTCGTGGCCCGGCTCGACACGGTCGAGCTGAGCGCCGCCGGGCCGGACCGGGTGCGGGTCAGCGGCGTCCGGGGCGCCCCGCCGCCGGACACCCTCAAGGTGGGCGTCAACAACCTCGGCGGCTTCCGCAACTCGATGACCTTCGTCCTCTGCGGGCTCGACATCCCGGCCAAGGCGGCCCTGGTCCGGGGTCAGGTCGAGGAGGCGGTCGGCACGGAGGGGCTGGAGTTCACCCTGGCCCGCACCGACCACCCCGACGCCACCGACACCGAGGCGGCAAGCGCGCTGCTGCACGTACACCTGCGGGACGGCGACAGGGCGCGGGCCGGGCGGGCCTTCTCGGCCGCCGCGGTGGAACTGGCCCTGGCCTCCTACCCGGGCTGCACGCTGACCACGCTGCCCGGCGATGCGACGCCCTACGGGGTGTTCACCGCCGACACCGTGCCGCAGGACGCGGTGCCGCACGTCGCGGTGCTGCCCTCCGGGGAGCGGCTGCCCGTCCCGCCGCCGCCCCGCACCGCCGGCGCGCCCGACGGGCCGGCGCCCGCTGCCGACCCGCCCCCGCCCGGGTCGGCCGACCCGGCAGCGGCCGGTGACCGACGCGGGGCCGACCCGGGGCGGCCCGCCGCGCCGGCCGGCCGACCGACCCGGCGCGCGCCGCTCGGCGAGCTGGTCGGGGCCCGCTCCGGCGACAAGGGCGGCGACGCCAACCTCGGCGTCTGGGCCCGCACCGACGCGACGTGGTCGTGGCTGCGCGGCTGGCTCACCGAGGCCCGCCTGCGCGAGCTGCTGCCGGAGACCGCCCCGCTGGCCGTGGAGCGGTACGAGCTGCCGAACCTGCGGGCGGTCAACTTCGTCGTCCGGGGGCTGCTCGGGCAGGGGGTGGCCGCCTCCACCCGGTTCGACCCGCAGGCCAAGGCGCTCGGCGAGCTGCTCCGCTCCCGGGTCGTCGACCTGCCGGCGGACCTCGCGCCCGGGGCGGCCGGCACGACCACCACCCGGGAGGAGCCGTGACCATCGTCGACACCCCGGAACGGCGGCAGCTCCGGGAACTGACCCGGGCCTTCGTCACGCGGGAGGTGCTGCCGCACCTCGACGACTGGGAGCGGGCCGGCGAGGTGCCCCGCTCGCTGCACGTGACGGCCGCGAAGATCGGCCTGCTCGGCGTCGGTTTCCCGGAGGCGGTCGGCGGCAGCGGCGGCGACCTGCTCGACTCGATCATCGTCACCGAGGAGGTGATCCGTTCCGGCGGCTCGTCCGGGCTGATCGCCGCGCTGTTCACCCACGGCATCGCGCTGCCGCACATGGTGGCCGCCGGTGACGGCGAGCTGATCGACCGGTACGTCCGGCCGACGCTGGCCGGGACGATGATCGGCGCGCTGGCGATCACCGAGCCGGACGGCGGCTCGGACGTGGCGGCCGTCCGCACCTGCGCGCGTCGGGACGGCGACCACTACGTGGTCAACGGGTCGAAGACCTACATCACCAGCGGGGTCCGCTCCGACTTCGTGACCACCGCCGTCTGCACCGACTTCCCCGGATCCGGGTCGCTCAGCCTGCTGGTGATCGAGAAGGGCACCCCGGGCTTCACCGTGGGCCGGCGGCTGGAGAAGCTGGGCTGGCACTGCTCGGACACGGCCGAGCTGTCCTTCGTGGACGTGCGGGTGCCGGTCACCAACCGGATCGGCCCCGAGGACACCGCCTTCCTGGCGATCATGCAGAACTTCGCCGGCGAGCGGCTGTCGCTGGCGACCCAGGCGTACGCGACCGCGCAGCGCTGCGTCGAGCTGGCCGCCCGCTGGTGCCGGGACCGGTCCACGTTCGGCCGTCCCCTGGCGAGCCGGCAGCTCGTCCGGCACCGGCTGGCCGAGATGCACACCCGCAGCGAGGCGGCGCGGGCGTACGTGCACCAGGTGGCGGCGCGGGTGGCGGCCGGCGAGCCGGTGGTGACCGAGGTGGCGATGGCGAAGAACGTCGCCGTGGCGGCCTGCGCCGAGGTGGTCGACCAGGCGCTCCAACTGCATGGCGGCTACGGCTACCTGCGCGACGCCGAGGTGGAGCGGCACTACCGGGACTCGCGGATCCTCGGCATCGGCGGCGGCACCACCGAGATCATGAACGAGATCATCGCGAAGGGCATGGGCCTGTGAGTGCGAGGAGTGAGCCGGGTTTGCGAGCCCCGCAGTCACGAACGAAGGAGGCCCTGTGACGACGCTGCGGAGCGCGATCGACCCGTCCTCGCCCGGCCACCGGGCCAACCGGGAGGCCCTGCTGGACCGCCTCGCCGAGCTGGAGGCCGCCCTCGACCAGGCCCGGGCCGGCGGCGGGGAGAAGTACGTGACCCGCCACCACCGGCGGGGCAAGCTGCTGCCCCGGGAACGGATCGAGCTGCTGCTCGACGGGGACAGCCCGTTCCTGGAGCTGTCCCCGGTGGCGGCGTACGGCACCGACTTCCCGGTCGGGGCGAGCGTGGTGACCGGCATCGGGGTGGTCGAGGGCGTCGAGTGCCTCGTCGTCGCGAACGACCCGACGGTACGCGGCGGCGCGGTGAACCCGTGGTCTCTCGCGAAGACCCGCCGGGCCGGCGAGATCGCCCTGGCCAACCGGCTGCCGATGGTGAACCTGGTCGAGTCGGCCGGTGCCGACCTGCCCACCCAGGCGGAGATCTTCATCCCGGGCGGCCGGGTGTTCCGCGACCTGACCCGGCTCTCGGCGGCGAAGATCCCCACGGTCAGCGTGGTCTTCGGCAACGCGACCGCCGGGGGCGCGTACGTGCCGGGGATGTCCGACCACGTGATCATGATCCGGGACCGGTCGCAGGTCTACCTGGCCGGGCCTCCGCTGGTGAAGATGGCCACCGGCGAGGTCACCGACGACGAGTCCCTCGGCGGGGCGGCGATGCACGCCAGCGCGTCCGGCCTGGCCGACTTCCTCGCCGCCGACGAGCGGGACGGCATCCGGCTGGCCCGGCAGTGCGTACGCCGGCTCAACTGGCGCAAGCAGGGGCCACCGCCGCGCAACCCGTTCCCGCCGCCCCCGAGGCACGACCCGGAGGAGTTGCTCGGCGTCGCCAGCGCCGACCTGAAGGTGCCGTTCGACCCGCGCGAGGTGCTGGCGCGGGTGCTCGACGACAGCGCCTTCGACGAGTTCAAGCCGGCCTACGGCACCACCCTGGTGACCGGCTGGGGCGAGCTGCACGGGTGGCCGGTCGGGGTGCTGGCCAACGCGCGGGGCGTGCTGTTCAGCGAGGAGGCGCAGAAGGCGGCGCAGTTCATCCAGCTCGCCAACGCCGCCGACACCCCGCTGGTCTTCCTCCAGAACACCACCGGCTACATGGTGGGCACCGAGTACGAGCAGCGCGGCATCATCAAGCACGGTGCCCTGATGATCAACGCGGTGTCGAACTCGACCGTGCCGCACCTGACGGTGAACCTCGGCGCCTCCTACGGCGCCGGCAACTACGGCATGTGCGGCCGGGCGTACGAGCCGAGGTTCCTGTTCACCTGGCCGAACGCCAGGTCGGCGGTGATGGGCCCGGCGCAGCTCGCCGGCGTGCTGTCCATCGTGGCCCGGCAGGCCGCCGCCGCCCGGGGCCGGGACTACGACGAGGAGTCCGACGCCGCGATGCGGATGATGGTCGAGCAGCAGATCGAGTCCCAGTCCGGCGCGCTCTTCCTCTCCGGCCGGCTCTACGACGACGGGGTGATCGACCCCCGGGACACCCGTACCGTCCTCGGGCTCTGCCTGTCGGCGATCCACAACGCACCGGTGCGGGGCGCCGACGGCTTCGGCGTCTTCCGGATGTAGGGAGCACGCTCATGATCACCCGACTCCTCGTGGCCAACCGGGGCGAGATCGCCCGCCGGGTCTTCGCCACCTGCCGGGCGCTCGGGATCGGGACGGTGGCCGTGCACTCCGACGCCGACGCCGACGCGCCGTTCGTCGCCGAGGCCGACCACGCCGTCCGGCTGCCCGGGAACACGCCCGCCGAGGCGTACCTGCGGATCGACCTGGTCCTCGACGCGGCCCGCCGGGCCAGCGCGGACGCGGTCCACCCCGGCTACGGCTTCCTCGCCGAGAACGCCGGGTTCGCCCAGGCCGTGACCGACGCGGGGCTGACCTGGGTCGGTCCGCCGCCCAAGGCGATCGCCGCCATGGGCGACAAGGTGGCGGCGAAGGCGCTGCTCGCCGAGGCGGGCGTGCCGATGCTGCCCACCTGGACCGACGCCGACGAGATCACCGACTTCCCGGTGCTGGTGAAGGCGTCGGCCGGCGGCGGCGGGCGCGGCATGCGCGTCGTCCGCGACGCCGCCGACCTCGCCGAGGCCGTCGCCTCCGCGCGCCGCGAGGCGGCGGCGGCGTTCGGCGACGGCACGGTCTTCGTCGAGCGGTACGTCGAGCGGGGCCGGCACGTCGAGGTGCAGATCTTCGGCGACACGCACGGAACGGTGGCCGCCCTCGGCGAGCGGGAGTGCTCGA
Organism: Micromonospora sp. NPDC023814; assembly: GCF_040639595.1. Classification (NCBI taxonomy): domain Bacteria; kingdom Bacillati; phylum Actinomycetota; class Actinomycetes; order Micromonosporales; family Micromonosporaceae; genus Micromonospora; species Micromonospora sp. NPDC023814. The sequence goes on along the minus strand of NZ_JBFAAF010000015.1, from coordinate 82,970 downwards.
TCCAGCGCCGGCACCAGAAGATCGTCGAGGAGGCCCCGGCGGTCGTTCCGGCGGACCTGCGCCGGCGGCTGCACGAGGCGGCGGTCGCGGCCGGGCGGGCGGTCGACTACGTCGGCGCGGGCACGGTGGAGTTCCTGCTCGCCCCGACCGGGGAGTTCTTCTTTCTGGAGATGAACACCCGGCTCCAGGTCGAGCACCCGGTCACCGAGGCGGTCACCGGGCTGGACCTGGTGCGCCTGCAACTGCTCGTCGCCGAGGGCGGGCCGCTGCCGCTGGCGGCGACGCCGCCGACCCGCGGCCACGCGATCGAGGTACGCCTCTGCGCCGAGGACCCGGCGCAGGGCTGGCGGCCGGCGACCGGCACCCTGCACCGGTTCGCGGTGCCCGGGGTGTCCGCCGAGTTCGGCCCGCTGCCCGGCCCGGGCCTGCGGCTCGACTCCGGCGTGGTCGACGGCTCGCCGGTCGGCGTGCACTACGACTCGATGCTGGCCAAGCTGGTCGCCTGGGGGCAGACCCGGGCCGAGGCGGCCCGGGCGCTGGCGGGCGCGCTGGCCCGCGCCGAACTGCACGGCGTCACCACCAACCGGGATCTGCTGGTCCGGGTGCTGCGTAGCGACGACTTCCAGGCCGCCGAGATCGACACCGGCTTCCTCGACCGGCACCCCGAGGTCCTCGCCCCGCTGCTGCCGGCCGACGGGGTGCCGCTCGCGGCGCTGGCCGCCGCACTCGCGGGTGCCGCCGGCCGCCGCGCCGCCGCGCCGGTGCTGGCCGGGCTCCCCTCCGGCTGGCGGAACGTGCCGGCGTTTCCCCAGGTCGCCCGCTTCGCCGGCCCCGGCGACGGCGAGATCGAGGTCCGCTACCGGCTGGACCGCGCCGGCGCGCTCGCCGAGTGGTCCACGGATCCCGCGACCGACCACGCGGTCAGCCTGGTCGAGGCCGCCCCCGACCGGGTGGTGCTCGACGTCGACGGGGTGCGGCGGACCTACCGCGTACGCCGGGCGGGGTCGGCGGTCTTCGTGGACGGCCCGGACGGGGCGGCGGGCCTGGCCGAGCTGCCGCGCTTCCCGGAGCCCACCGCGGAGCTGGCGGCCGGGTCGCTGGTCGCGCCGCTGCCCGGCGCGGTGACCCGGGTGCACGTCGAGGTCGGCCAGCGGGTGGCGGCCGGCGACCTGCTGCTGACCCTGGAAGCGATGAAGCTCGAACATCCCGTGCTCGCCCCGGCCGACGGTGTGGTCGCCGAGCTGCCGGTGCCCGCCGGCGGGCAGGTCGACACGGGCACCGTGCTGGCCGTGGTCGACCCCGAGTGATCCTGGAGCCCCGCGATGAACTTCGACCTCACCCCCGAGCAGGACCAGCTCCGCGACGCGGTCCGCGCGCTGGGCCGGCGGTACGGCCACGACTACTTCGTCACCCGGGCCAAGGCCGGCCAGCACACCACCGAGCTGTGGGACGAGGCTGGCCGGCTGGGCTACCTGGGGGTCAACGTGCCCACCGAGTACGGCGGCGGCGGGGGCGGGATCACCGAGCTGGCCATCGTCTGCGAGGAGCTGGCGGCGGCCGGCTGCCCGCTGCTGCTGCTCGTGGTCTCCCCCGCCATCGCCGCCACGGTGATCGCCAGGCACGGCACCGAGGAGCAGCGCAAGCGCTACCTGCCCGGCTTCGCCGACGGCTCGCTGAAGGTGGTCTTCGCGATCACCGAGCCGGAGGCCGGGTCGAACTTCCACCGGCTGGGCACGGTGGCCCGCCGCGACGGCGACGACTGGCTGGTCTCCGGCCGCAAGTGCTACATCTCCGGCGTCGACGAGGCGTCGTACGTGCTGGTGGTGGCGCGGGTCGCTGTCGAGGACGGTCGAGCCGGCGCAGGGGATGCGGCTCCGCGGAAACTGAAACCGGCACTGTTCATGGTGCCGACCGACGCGCCGGGGCTGACCCGGTCCAAGCTGGACATGGAGATCGTGTCCCCGGAGAACCAGTTCCTGCTCTACCTCGACGACGTGCGGGTGCCCGCCGACGCGCTGGTCGGCGAGTCCCTGGACGCCGGCCTGCCGGCGCTGTTCGCCGGGCTCAACCCGGAGCGGATCACGGTCGCCGCGATGGGCACCGGCACCGGCCGGTACGCCATCGAGCGGGCCTCGGAGTACACCGCCGCCCGCAAGGTCTGGGGTGGCCGGAGCATCGGCTCACACCAGGGCGTCGCGCACCCGTTGGCGCACGCGGCCGTGCAGGTCGAGTTGGCCCGGCTGATGATCCACAAGGCGGCCAGCCTCTACGACGCCGGCCGGGACCTGGAGGCCGGGGTGGCCGGCAACATGGCCAAGTACGCGGCCGGGGAGGCGGCGGCGCTGGCCGTCGACACCGCCGTCCAGGTGCACGGCGGGGCCGGCATGACCACCGAGTACGGGGTGGCGACGCTGCTCGGCGCGGTGCGGGCCGGCCGGATCGCCCCGGTCAGCCGGGAGATGGTCCTCAACTTCGTCGCCCAGCACGTCCTCGGCCAGGACAAGTCCTACTGACGGTGGGGCCGGGGTACGGCGGGCGCCCGATCGCCCGCCGTACCCCGGGTCCTCAGCGGATGGTCAGCGAACCGACCGCCGGCAGCGGCGCGACCACCGGCGGGAGCCGCTTCGGCTGGCCCCGGCCCGGCGCGCCCCCGGCCGCGAGGGCGCTCTTCGACGACTCCGCCCGCCGCGTCGCCCCCGGGTTCTCGGGCAGCTCGGCGAACGGCTGGACGTCGCCCGTGCAGACCGTGCCCTTCGCCGGCAGCGTGCCCCGGACCAGGTAGGCGTCCACCGCGCCGGTCACGCAGGCCGAGGTCCCGTACGCGGTGTGCCCCCAGCTGTCGCTGCTCAGCAGGCGGCTGTTCGGCAACAGCCTGGCCGTGCCGACCGCGCCCCGGTAGTTGGTCGACGGGTCCCAGTAGTTGCCGACCACCAGCACCGGCGCGGCGGTCCGCCGGTTGAACGGGCCCGGGTAGGTGTCCTCGTCCCGCACCGTCCACGTCTTGCGGGCGCAGGGCGAGGTGCCCCAGGTCCACAGCCGGCCGAAGTACGGGTCCCGCTTGTCGGCCTTCGCCGCCAGCGCCGGGAACGAGGCGGCGTCCGCCGGGTGGTAGGCGTCGGTGCAGTCCACCCCGAGGAACGTCTCCAGCCCGTTGTCGTACGGGAAGTCGTACCGGCGGGCCTGCTCGCGGGCCGTGGCGGCTCGCCGCACCACGTCGGCGCGCGCCTGCTGGCGGGCGGTCGCGCCCGACGCCGGGTCGGTGAGCACCAGCAGCTCGGCGGTGAGGCCGACGACCTGGTCGTAGCCGGCGGGGCTGTAGAGCGCGCCCAGGGTGGCGGAGAGGAAGTCGGCGTAGCTGACGCGGACGAGGCCCAGGTCGGGATCCTCGATCACCAGCGGCTTGGCCCGCAGCCGCTGCGCCACCAGCTCGAACGACGCGAGGGGGTCGCCCTGGGCCAGCGGGCAGGCCTCGGCGCCAGCCCTGTCGCAGCGCACGAGGATCTCCCGCAGCGCCTTGTACGCGCCCTGCGCGCTGCGCAGCCGGTCCTCCTGGGACAGCGTGCGCGCCCTGCCCCGGCCGACCCAGGCGTCCGCGTCGAGCACCCCGTCGATGGCCAGGGCACGGACCCGGTCCGGGAACATGTTGGCGTAGTACTGGCCGAGCGCGCTGCCGTAGCTGAAGCCGAGGTAGGTCAGCTTCGGGTCGCCGACGGCGCGGCGCAGCACGTCCATGTCCCGGGCGACCTCGGCGGTCGACATCGCGCCGGTCAGCGGCCGGCCCGTGCTGGAGCAGCCCTTCCCGACGGCCTTCGACGACGCGACGTACGCCTTCTCCTCGGCCCTCGTCCACGGGAACGCCACGCCGAGCCCGGCGTACGCCCGGGTCTGCTCCTTGACCGAACCGAAGCACCTGACCTGCTGGCTCGCGCCGACGCCGCGCGGATCCACGCCGACGATGTCGAACCGGTCGAGCACCTCGTCACCGAGGAAGTACGGCGCGGCGAGCGCGACGTCGGTGCCGGAGCCGCCGGGGCCGCCCGGGTTCAGGAAGAGGCTGCCGATCCTGCGCTGCTGGTCGCGGGCCTTCACCCGCAGCACGGCGATCTCGGTCGTCGGGCCGTTCGGCCTGTCGTAGTCCAACGGGAGCCGGACGGTGGCGCACTCGGCGTAGTCGTAGCAGGCGTACCAGTCGAGGTCGGGCGTGGGCACCCGGTCGACCCGGCGTGCCTCCTCCGGGCTGGTCCGGTCGGACGTGACCGGGCGACCCCAGCCGGTCGGGGACGGTGCGGCGGCGGCAGCGGGCGCGACCGCCGATCCGGCGAGGATGACGCCGGCGATACCGGCGGCGGCCAGGGACCGGGTTCGTCGTGGCATGTGGACCCTTCCGGTGGACGACAGGACGGGTCGGGGCGAGGCCCGACCCTTCGCACTCTAGGGATCGCGGGCCATGAATACCGCCCGAAGTGGGGGCACATATCCGACAATCCCTCGGCCCGGTGTAACGAGCTTCCGACCACCGACGCTGTTACCGCCCGACCCGGCGGACGGCCACGACTCCCACGGGCCGGGCCCGGCCGCCCGGCGGGTCCGGCTAGTCGATGCCGGCCATCCAGGCGGGCGTGGACGCGTCCGGCTCGCCCGGCACGTGGTCGTCCACCACCCGCCAGCCGTCGGGCCCCTCGCGGAGCAGCAGGAAGCCGACGACCTCGCTGGACGGGGCTCCCACGCCGTAGACGTCGCCGCCGTCCACGGTGGCCACCTTGATCGCACAGACCGCGTCCGGATCGGGTTTCGCCTGCGCGCACTGCCCCACGTAGCGGGCCCCGGAGGCGGGCCGAGAGGTGGCGGGCCACCGCCTGGTCCACGCTGGCGAACCCACCGCCGCCCGGGGACGACGACGCCTCGGGCGCGGTGGTGCCCCCGGCGGTCGGCGTCGGCCCGGTCACCGTCCTACTTGGACGGTCGGGCCCGCAGGCGGCGAGCGCGCCCGACACCAGCACGGCGGCGACGATCCGGCAGAACCGGGACACCGGCGCTCCTCTCTTCGGGAAACGACCTGCACCGGAGATCATCGCACCGGCGGTGGCGCCTCCGGTTGACAGTGGCCCCCGAGTGGACATGCTGGACGGGTGAGGTTTCCCAGGCCCGACGCGCGGACCAAGGCGGTCGTCGCGGCGCTGGCGGCGGTCTCGCTGCTGGCGACGCTGGTCGTGCGCGGCCGTCAGGATCTCCTCGGGGTGGTCCTGGCGCTGCTCTGCGTCCTGATGGTGATGATCGCGGCGGTGTCGGTGGCGGCGGCCCGCGAGGAGGGCGGGCGGCGACCGGCGGTCACGCCGACCGTCCCGGGGCAGCCGGCGGGCGGCCTGTACGGCATCGACGCCGACACGCTGGAAACGCTGGACGGCAGGGAGGCGGTCCGCGCGATGCGGGAGCGCCGCCGGGGGCGCGGCTCAGCGACCGGTGAGGGTGGGTGACGCGAGCGCGTCCAGCCCGCGCCCGGCCAGGCAGCGGTACGTCCGGTCGGCGTCGACCGTCGGAGGCAGCACCTCCAGGTTCCAGCCGTCGGCGTGGCCCATCCCGCTGGTGAGCCGGAAGGTGGTCTCGTTGCAGACCCGGCGCACCGCCGGGGCCTCGCTGACCCGGGTGTGGTCCGCGCCGACCAGGGTGTCGGGGAGCCTGCCCTCGGCGTAGCTCTCCCAGGTGTGGTCGCCGTCGCAGGGCACCCGGGCCGCCCTGGCCCGCGCGCCGCGCACCTCCATCGGCCCGAAGCACTCCAGCTCGTCGGCGCAGCCCGCCCCGTCGGGCAACCCGGTGGCCGCGGCGCAGGCGGGCAGCACCCCGCTCGTCGCGGCCACGTCGGCCGTCGGGGACGGGGCCGGGGTGGCCGCCGGGCCGGCGAGCCAGGCGCCGGCGCTGGCCGAGGCGGCCAGCGCGACCATCCCGGCGCCGCCGAGGAACCAGCGCCGCCGGCGCCGCCGGTCGGAGGTGGGCACCGTCGGGTGCATGTCCTCCACCGGCGGCCGGGGCGCGGGCCGGGTCGTGCGGCCGGCGGCGTACGGGCCGGAGGCGGCGGGACCGCCGCTGCCCGGGGAGCCCGGCACCGGTGCGCCGCCGACCGGCGGGCCGGCCGGGTCGAGCGGCAGGCCGACCAGCAGGTCGCGCAGCTCGACGGCCGACGGACGCTCCCCCGGGTCGTTGGACATGCCGACCCGGAGCACGTCGATCAGCTCGTCCGGCACGCCGGGCAGGCCGGGGACCGGCTGGTGGAACATCTCCAGCACCGTCACCAGGCTGGGATTGCGCTCGGACTGCCAGCGCGGCGGGCGCCCGTGCATGACCGCGTAGAGGGTCGCGCAGAGGGCGTAGACGTCGACGGCGGGAGACGGCGGCGCGTGGTTGAACATCTCCGGCGGCGCGTACGCCGGGGTGAGCACCTCCAGAGCGACCGAGGCGTCGCGCATCTCGGCCACCACGGCCAGCCCGAAGTCGGCCAGCACCGCCGAGTTGAAGTGCGAGTAGAGGATGTTCGCCGGCTTGACGTCGCGGTGCAGCACGCCGGCCGCGTGCGAGTGGGCGACCGCGTCGGCGATCTTGACGCCGAGGTCGCGGGCCTCGGCCGGCCCGAGCGGCGACGTCCGCATCCGCTCCGCGTACGAGCCGTCGCAGAGTTCCATGATCAGGTAGGGGTGCTGGTCGACCGTGACCCCGACGTCGAAGAGGTCCACCACGTGCGGGTGGGACGACATCCGCCCGGCGGCCCGCGCCTCGCGCAGGAACCGGGCCTGGTCCCGCTCGCTGTCCAGGGTGCGATTCTCCACCTTGACCGCGACCTCGCGCCCCACCGAGATCTGGGTCGCCTTGTAGATGGTCGCGTATCCTCCCCGGGCGAAGACCCTCAAATCAGTCAGACCGGGCACGATGGGCAACGGCAGGGCGCCGGGCGGGGTCTCGGTCACAGTTCTAGAAAATACCCAACCGGACGGGCCGCTCAGTGCACCGCGTCGGGGGCCGGGGCGGCACCAGCGGAAAGGCGGCTCCCGCCCCCGCCGGCCGCCGGGCCCGCGCGCCGTGCGTCCCACCAGAGCCCGGCGGCGGTCGCCACCGCGCCGAGGCCCTCCCAGGCGGCCACCCCGAAGAACCGGCCGGGCGCGATGTCCGCCAGCACCGCGATGGCGAACACGGTGAACGTGACCAGCCGGAACACCACCGTGAAGCGGTAGAACGGGCGCCACTCGGTCGCGGTGGCGAGCAGGTAGTAGACCCCCATGTTGAACGAGGCCATCGAGGACGCCAGGAGGAAGGTGCCGGTGTGGTCGCCGGCCGCGCGGGTCGCCGGCACCTCGAAGCCGAGCAGGCGCAGCAGCGCCTCGGGCCAGAGCAGCCCGACCACGCCCATGAGCAGGGCCAGCACGCCGAAGACCGCGATCGTCCATCCCGCGGCCGAACGCGGCAACCTCATCCCGGCCCCTCCCAGACCCGGCGCGGTCGACACTGGACCGCCCCTCCGGCCTGACACGCTATCGGCCACCCCCGACAGACGACATCACCGGAACCGTCAGACCTGCCCGGGCGGGCCCCGCCGAGCCGGCCAGGGGTCAGCCGGTGGCGAGGCGGGCGCGGAGGGCGTCGGCGGCGGCGCGCTCGCTGCGCTGCTCGGTCCCGTACGCCAGGCGCACCGCCTCCTCGGCGGCGGCCAGCGCCTCCGCCGGCCGGCCGCACGCGGCCAGCGCCTCGGCGAGCACCATCGCGCCGACCACCTGGCTGCGCACGTCCTCCGCCGGGGCGGCGACCGCCCGCCGGGCCCAGTCCAGCGCCTGCTCGCGCTGGCCGTGGGCGAGCAGCGCGGCGGCGTACCGGGCCATCGTCTGGCGGCGGGAGAAGAGCAGCGAGGGCACGGTCGCGGCGACGGTGGCGACCGGGGCGAGCAGCCCGACCGCGGTGGCGGAGTCGCCCGCGGCGAGCCGGGCGGTGGCCAGCAGCACCCGGGGCGCCACCTGGGCGGGCGCCTGCGGATTGTGCGGCTCGACGGCGGTCAGCACCGAGCGGGCGGCGCGTTCGGCCGTGTCGTAGTCGCCCATGTCCAGCGCCACGAACCCCCGCAGCGTGCCGGCCATGCCGGTGAGCAGCGGGTGCGACGTCCGATGGGCGTGCCCCAGCGCGTCGGTGAGCAGGTCGGCGGCGTGTTCCGGCTCGCCCAGCCCGCGCGCCACCACCCCCCGGACGACCAGCGCGAAGCCCTGCCCCCAGTCGTCGGAGGCGGCGGCGAACTCCCGGTACGCACGGCGGGCACCCCGGTCCGCCTCGCCCAGCTCGCCCAGCTCGGCGGTGGCGTACGCCTCCACCGCCCGCAGCGTGCCCACCGCCCACGCCTCGCCGACCCGCTCGCCGAACGGCAGGAAGACCCGCGCCATCCGGCACGCCTCCCGCAGCCGGCCCGCCAGCAGCCGGGCGAACGCGGTGGTGCCCCGCAGCCACGCCCGCCCGTACGGGTCCTTCAGCTCGGCGAAGAGGCGGGCGGCCCGGCCGAGCACCGCGTCGGTCCCGGCGAAGTCTCCCCGGGTGGTGGTGACCCAGGCCAGGTTCTGCAACGACCACGCCTGCCCCCGGCGGTCCTGCGCCTGGCGGCTCACCTGGTACGAGGCGGCGAGCCGGCTGCTCGCCTGCCCCAGCCGCCCGGCGATGAAGTCGGCCATGCCGAGGCGGCGCATCGCCGAGGCGCGCAGGGTCGGCAGGCCGCCGTCGGTGGCCACCTGCAACGCCTCCTGCCAGCAGGCCGCCGACCGCGCCTGGTCGCCCATGGTCTGGTGGGCCTGCCCGGCGAGCAGCAGCGCGCTGGCCCGGACGGCCGACTCGTCGCCGGCGTTGGCCGCGATCTTCTCGGCGGAGGCGAGCGCGTCGGCGGGCCGGCCGATCTGGAGCAGCGCCCGGGCGTGCACCACCCGGTCGGCCGCCGGCACCCCGTCGCGGGCCAGCTCGGCGGCGCGTTCGGCGTACTCCACGGCGAGCGCGGGCTCGCCCGCCTGCAGCGACCGGCGGGCGGCCCCGCCGAGCGCGGCGACGCCCAACGGGACGACGGTCCGCGCCGGGGCGTCCGGCCGCAGCCCGACCGCGTCGGCCAGCGCGGCGGCCCGCTCCACGTGCTGGGCCACGAAGACGTCCCGGGCCGCCCCGGTGAAGCCGCCCGGCGCGCCCGCCCCGGCCGGCGGGTCGGTCGCGGCCCAGCGGGCCAGCGCCGCGTGCCGCTCGGCCAGCTCGGCCTTGCTCACCCCGGCGTACGCGGCCTCCCGCATCAGCGGGGTGGCGAAGGCGTACCCGGTGCGGGTGCGGTGCAGCATCCGGCGTTGCAGCAGCTCCTCGACGGCCCGCTCCAGCTCGACGGCGACCACCGCCGCCGGGCGGCCGTCCCGGCCGGCCCGCTGCTCGCGCAGCGCCTCCAGCGCCCCGGCCGGCACGGTGTCGCCGACCACGGCCGCGTCCCGCAGCACCGAGCGGGCGTCGACGGGCAGCGCGTCGATACGCGCGGCGAGCACCGCGGCCAGGTCGCGGGAGAGCAGGCGGCTGCCGAGCGAGCCGGGCGCCAGCCGCCAGGCTCCCGGGCTCGGGGCGTTCCGGTCGGCGACGGCGGTCAGGGCGCCCCGCTCCATCAGCAGGGTGACCAGCTCGGCCAGGTAGAACGGGTTGCCCTGGGCGGTGGCGAGCAGCCGGTCGGTGTCGGCCTGCGGCAGCTTGCCCCCGCCGAGATAGCTGGTGAGCAGCCGGGCCGCGTCGGCGCCGCGCAGCGGTGGCAGCGCGTGCACCTCGGCGTCGGCCACCCGGGTCAGCGCCCCGGCGGTGCGCACCAGCTCGGGGCGGCCGAGCAGCAGCACCAGCACCGGGCCGGCGAGCCGGGACAGGGCGAGCCCGAGCGCCCGGATGGTCTCCGCGGTCGCGTCGTGCAGGTCGTCGACGACGACCACCAGGGGCGCCTCCGCGGCGAGGGCGCTGAGCAGGTCCGCGACCGCGTTCGGCACGGCGTCGGCGTCGGCGGGCTGCTGGGGGTTGCTCCACTCGCCCTGGTCGGCCGGGCCGCCGCCGGGCAGTTCGGCGTAGCCGAGCAGGGCCATCAACTGGTCGGTGGCGACCGGGGCCGGGTCGCCACCCGCACGGCCGAGCCGCTGGTTGAGCCGGCGCAGCCGCTCCTCGACGGCCGGGCGGGTCAGCGCGGTGGCGGCGTCGTTGGGCAGGCCGACCGCCGCCCGGACCAGGTCGGCCAGGGGCGCGAGCCGCCGCCGCTCGCCGAACGCGGCGCAGCGCACCGACAGCACCCGGGCGCCGGTGTGCGCGGCGTACCGGCCGGCGCCCACGTCGTATCCGGCGGCGAGGCGTTCCACCTCGGCGGCGAACCGGGACTTGCCGAGCCCGGCCTCGGCGGTCATCAGGAGCACCCGGGGCTCGCCGCGGTCGATCACCTCGGCCAGCCGGCCGGCGACCCGGCCGATCTCGGTCTCCCGGCCGACGAACGGGGCCTCGTCACCGAGGCCGGACCGGGTGCCCGGCGCGTCCAGGAGGCCCAGCAGCTCGTACGCCTCGACCGGCTCGCGCTTGCCCTTGAGTCGCAGCGGTCGCAGCGCGCGCCAGGAGGCGACGTGCCGGGTGGCGGCGGAGGTGCGGGCCCCGGCGTAGACCGCGCCGACGGCGGCGGCGTCGGCCAGCCGGGCGGCGGTGTTCACGGTGTCGCCGATGACCGTGTACTCGATCGCGGCCTGGATCCCGGCGATCACGTCGCCGGTGTTCAGCCCGACCCGCAGGCCGAGCGGCGCGCCACCGCCCCGCTCGTCGTCGAGCACCCGGCGGACCGCCCGCTGCATGGACAGCGCGGCGCGGACCGCCCGCTCGGCGTCGTCCTCGTGCGCCACCGGCGCGCCGAAGACCGCCATGATCCCGTCGCCGGTGAGCTTGTCGACGTGCCCGCCGAAGGTCTTGACCGCGCCGGCCAGGGCGGCGAGCACCCGGTCGGTGACCGCGCCGACCCGTTCCGGGTCGAGGTCCTCGGACCAGGAGGTGAAGTCCGACAGATCGCCGAAGAGCACGGTGACCACGCGGCGCTCGGCGGCCGGCAGCGTCGCGGCGGCCGGCAGGGCGGCCCCGCAGTTGTGGCAGAACCGGGCGCCGGGGACGGCTACGGTTCCGCACACCGGGCAGGTCACGCTTGCTCCAACCCCGCGGCGCCCGCGCCGGATTCCCGCCCGAGGTGTTCCAGTTGGGCCCGCACCGACCACTCGGCCGCCCACCACAGCGACCGGTCGACGTCCGCGTAGACCTTCGCGACCACCTCCGCGGCGGTGGTGGCCCCCTCGGCGACCGCCGCCCGGACCTGGTCGAGCCGGGCCCGGCGGTGGGCGAGGTAGAACTCCGCGGCGGCGGCGCAGTCGGCCAGCGCCGGGCCGTGCCCCGGCAGCGCCGGGATCCCCCGGTACGTCGAGAGCAGCTCCAGGCTGGCCAGGTAGTCCCCGAGGTGCCCGTCGGGGTGGGCGACCACGGTGGTGCCCCGGCCCAGGATGGTGTCGCCGGTGAGCACGACCCGCTCGTCGCCGTGCGCGACGACGAAGCAGACCGAGTCGCCGGTGTGGCCGGGGGTCGGCACGAGCCGGATGTCCAGGCCGGGGCCGCCGAGGCCGTCGCCGGGCGTGGTCAGCGGCTCCCCGCCGAGGGTGTGCGCCGGGTCGGCCGCGCGCACGGGCACCCCGTCGAGCAGGTCGCGCAGGCGGGGCGAGCCCTCGGTGTGGTCCGGGTGGCCGTGGGTGATCAGCACCAGCCCGATCGGCCCCCGCGCGGCGATCGCGGCCAGGTGCTCCTCGTCGGCCGGGCCCGGGTCGACGACGACGGCGTGCTCCTGGCCGGGGGCGCGCAGCAGCCAGGTGTTGGTGCCGTCGAGCGTCATCGGCCCCGGATTCGGGGCACGCAGCAGCGTCACCCAACCCGGCAGCTGGTCGGCGAGCGCCGCTGCCGGCGCGGTGAAGTGCCCGGTCATGGCTGCGATCGTACGGCCCCCGCCGCCACTCCCCGCGATCTTGCAGTTTCCGCCCGGGATACGTCCCACTTCACGGCTTTTGCCGGGGCGGTCAGTGCAAGATCGCGGGGTGGGCGCGGGTCAGGCGACCTCGACGATGACCTCGACCTCGACCGGGGCGTCGAGGGGGAGCTCGGCGACGCCGACGGCGCTGCGGGCGTGGCGGCCGGCCTCACCGAAGACCGCGCCGAACAGGTCGGAGGCGCCGTTGATCACGCCGGGCACGGCGGTGAAGCCGGGGGCGGCGGCGACGAAGCCGGTCACCTTGACGACCTTGACGACGTTCTCCAGGCCGACCAGCGAGTCGATCGCGGCCAGCGCGTTGAGCGCGCACCGCTCGGCCAGATCCTTCGCCTGCTCGGCGGAGACGCCGGCGCCGACCTTGCCGGTGGCGAGCAGCTTCCCCTCGGCCATCGGCAGTTGCCCGGAGACGTAGACGAGTTGCCCGGACTGCACGGCCGGCACGTAGCTGGCCACGGGCGGGACCACCTCGGGCAGCGCGTGCCCGAGCTCGGCGAGCTTCCCGTGCGGACCGTTGCTCATGCCGCCACCTCGCTCCGCTCGGCGGCGCCACGAGGCACCGACGCGCCGAACCCGATGATTCGCTCGCTCCGCTCACTCATGCCGCTCACGCCTTCGGCCGCTTCAGGTACGCGACGAGCTGCTCCGGGTTCGGGCCGGGAACCACGGAGACGAGTTCCCACCCGTCCTCGCCCCAGTTGTCGAGGATCTGCTTGGTCGCGTGGACCAGCAGCGGGACCGTGGCGTATTCCCACTTCTGCATCGGTGGAGGGCTCCCTCGGATGGAGTACGACTCTTCGACGCACAGCCTACGGTCCGGCGGACGGTCGGGGCGCGGGACGCTGCTCCGGGGCGGTGGGCGCTTCCCCGCAGGGGCCACTGTGCTCGTACGGCTGCGGGCAACGCGACCGGTCCGGCAGCAGCAGGTCGCAGAAGACCCGGTGCCGGTTGTTCTGGTCGTCCGCGGTGGACACGGTCGTCTCGCCCGCGTCCAGTTCCGGCAGGAAGCTCAGCGACGTGGCGACGGTGCCGGCCAGCGCGGTGGCCGCCGCCAGGTCGGCGACCCGGATCGGCAGGTGGATGACGTACCCGGGCTCCTCCTCGTCCCGGCCGCGCGCGCCGGGCCGGCCAGCCGTGCGCACCACCTCGACGGGCTGGGCGAACCGCCGGTACGACCGCTCGTTGATCGGCAGGCCGCCGGCCACGCCCTCGGTCTCGCCGGAGGAACCGGCCCCGGTCCGCCACGCCCGGTCACCCGCCGGGAACGGTGCTCGGGGGATGTTGTCCACGTCGCGCATGCCTTGCCTCCGGACGTCGTACCTGGTCACGTCATCGCCTTGCGGGCCCGGGCCCCGGTGCCCGACCTTTCCCCCGCGCCGGTGAGAACGTAGGACCGGAGGAAGAGTCCCGCCAACAGGACGCGCACACCCGGTCACGTCAAGTCACATATGCGACACATTCCTGGTCAGGGACGCGACCCCACCTGCCGCCCCGCGAACCGGCCGGCCGACCGCTACCCTTCCGGTCGGACGGGCGCTCGCCGGCTCGCCGCCAGCTCGATCACGCTCGTCGCCGGGGCAGGCGACGACGTCGCACCCCGGGGGAAGAGATGACCCAACCACCCAGTGGCGGCCCCACCGGATCGCCGGCCGGCCAGCCGGACGTCCCGGCCACTCCCGGCGCCGCCGTGCCGCCCGCGCCGGCAGCAGCCCCGGACCCGTCGGTCCCGCCGCCCCCGGCCGGGTTTCCCCCGTACCAGCCGCCCGCCGCACCGAAGAAGAAGCGCGGCGTGCTGATCGCCGCCGTCGCCCTGGCCGTGATCCTGCTGCTGTGCGCCGGCGGCGGCGTCGTCACCTTCCTGACGCTGCGCAACGCCGAGAGCGGCGAGGGCGCCAAGGAACCGACGGTCGCCGTGGACCAGTTCCTCACCGCCGTCTACAAGGACCGCGACGCGGGCCGGGCGACCGCCCTGGTCTGCTCCTCGTCCCGCGACGAGGAGAAGATCGCCGCCAAGGTCGCCGAGGTCGAGAAGTACGTCTCGGCCCACCAGAACCCCCGGTTCCGGTGGAGCAGCCCGAAGGTGGACAACCAGACCGGCGACCGCGCCACGGTCACCACCAAGGTCACCGTGACCACCGCCGACGAGAAGGTCGCCGACCAGGACCTGCGGTTCACCGTGGTGAAGAAGACGGGTTGGTGGGTCTGCGAGGTCGCCTGAGCCCGGCCGCTGGATAGGCTCGACGGGTGCGAGCAGCAGAGCGGCCGGCCGATCCGGCCGGCACCCAGTGGCCGGCCCGCCTCCACGTCGTGACCGGCAAGGGCGGCACCGGCAAGACCAGCGTCGCGGCCGCCCTGGCCCTGGCCCTGGCCGCCGGTGGCCGGCGCACGCTGCTGGTGGAGGTCGAGGGGCGGCAGGGCATCGCCCAGCTCTTCGGCACCGACCCGCTGCCCTACGAGGAGCGGCACCTGACCGACGCGCCGGGCGGCGGCGAGGTGCGGGCCCTGGCGGTGGACGCCGAGGAGGCCCTCCTCGAGTACCTGGACATGTTCTACAAGCTCGGCGCGGCGGGCCGGGCGCTGCGCAAGTTCGGGGCGATCGACTTCGCCACCACCATCGCCCCGGGCCTGCGGGACGTCCTGCTCACCGGCAAGGTGAAGGAGGCGACCACCCGCACGGTCGACCAGCGGCGCGCGTACGACGCGGTGGTGCTGGACGCCCCGCCGACCGGGCGGATCGGCCGCTTCCTGAACGTCACCGCCGAGACGGCCCGGCTGGCCAAGGTCGGCCCGATCAAGACCCAGAGCGAGGGGGTCGCGGCGCTGCTGCGTTCCCCGATCACCGCCGTGCACGTGGTGACCCTGCTGGAGGAGATGCCGGTCCAGGAGACGGTCGACGCGATCGCCGAGCTGACCTCGTTCGGCTTCCCGGTGGGCCGGGTAATCGTCAACGGCGTCCGGCCGCCGCTGCCCGCGGGGCGCGCGGTGGGCCCGGCCGAGCTGGAGCGGGGGCTGCGCGCCGCCGGGCTGCCGGCCGACCGGGACACCGTCGCCGGGCTCGCCGTGGAGGCACGCGACCAGGCGATCCGCCGCGAGCTGGAGGATTCGCTGCGGGCCGACCTGGTGGAGCTGGGGCTGCCGCTGACCGAGCTGCCGCTGCTGCCCGACGGGGTGGACCGCGCCGGGCTGGACCGGCTGGCCGACGCCCTCCTCCGGGCGGATTGACTCACACCTGCCACCGGCACGGGCGCGGCGACCGACCCGGCCCGATACGCTCGATTGGTGCCTTCCGAAGACGCGGCGCCGCAGCTGGACGTCGACCAGATCCTCGCCGATCCCGGCGTGCGGATCGTGGTCTGCTGCGGGGCGGGCGGGGTGGGGAAGACGACCACGGCCGCCGCGCTCGCGCTGCGGGCCGCGGAGCAGCACGGCCGGCGGACGGTGGTGCTCACCATCGACCCGGCCCGCCGGCTGGCCCAGTCGCTCGGGCTGACCGAGCTGGACAACACCCCCCGCCAGGTCAAGGGGATCGACGTCGAGGCCAGCGGCGGCGAGCTGCACGCCATGATGCTGGACATGAAGCGCACCTTCGACGACGTGGTGCTCCAGCACACCGATCAGGCGAAGGCGGCGGAGATCTTCGCCAACCCCTTCTACCAGGCGATGAGCTCGACCTTCGCCGGCACCCAGGAATACATGGCGATGGAGAAGCTGGGCCAGTTGCACGCCCGGGGCGAGTGGGACCTGATCGTGGTGGACACCCCGCCGTCCCGCTCGGCGCTGGACTTCCTGGACGCCCCGGCCCGGCTGTCCCGCTTCCTCGACGGGCGGATGCTGCGGCTGCTGCTCGCCCCGGCGCGCACCGGCGGGCGGAGCATGTTCAGCCTGGTGACCGCCTCGTTCGGGATGTTCTCCAAGGTCGTGCAGAAGGTGCTCGGCGCCCAGTTGCTGACCGACCTCTCCGGTTTCGTCGCCGCGCTCGACTCGATGTTCGGCGGGTTCCGGCAGCGCGCCGAGCAGACGTACCGCATCCTCCAGGCGCGGGAGACGGCGTTTCTGCTGGTCGCGGCGCCAGAGCCGGACGCGGTCCGGGAGGCCGCCTACTTCGCGGGCCGGCTGCGCGAGGAGCGGATGCCGCTGGCGGGCCTGGTGCTCAACCGGGTGCACCGGCCGGCGGTGCCCGGCCTCGGCGCGGCGGAGAGCCTGGCCGCCGCGGAGCGCCTGGCCGACCTGGGTGGGCACGAGGGCACCGTCGACGTGCTGCGGGCCCACGCGGCCCTGGCCCAGCAGGCGGTACGCGAGCGGCAGGTGGCGGCCCGGTTCACGGAGGCGTTCCCGGCGGTGCCGGCGGTGTCCGTGACGGCGCAGCCCGCCGACGTGCACGACGTCGACGGGCTGCGGACGATCGGCGCGGCGATCAGCCGGCCGTGACGGCGCTCAGCCGGCGGCGGTGACGAGGATCTTGTCCTTGCCGGCCTTGTCCTTGGCGTTCTTCTTCATCGCGGCCTCGAACATCTTGCGCCAGCTCGTCACCTGGGGGTGACGGCGCAGCAGCGCGCGGCGTTCGCGTTCGGTCATGCCACCCCACACGCCGAACTCGATCCGGTTGTCCAGCGCGTCGGCCAGGCACTCGTACCGGACTGGGCAGCTCCGGCAGATCCGCTTGGCCACGTTCTGTTCGGCGCCCTGTACGAACAACGCGTCCGGGTCCCCGTTCTGACACGCCGCCAGCGACGGCCAGTCAGTGATCATGCCCATGTGTACTCGTCCCCCCTTGCAGTACCTACCGACCCCGTCGCGGACCAGCCGGCAATTCCCCCCGATCGCCCGGCGCGCCTTCCCCAAGGCCGCACGGACGACATGTGGCTCGGTCGCCGCCCCCATCATGCTCTGTAGTCACCTGATTACGCAACGTTGTCGGCTAAATCCATCATTCCGGACACTCCCGGCTTCCCGGGCTTCGCGACCGCCGGTTACCCCGCCGGAGTCCGTGAAAACGCTGCGGGCCCCCTCGGGAAGGAGGGAGACTCGACGCCGGATTCACGCAACCACGCACCGGGGGTCGTGCGTTTAGCACAACGAGGTCGGCGCGCGCAGGAAATGGGGAAAGAAGCCCCGGCGCCCCTCGTTCCCTACTCGCGTACCCTGTCGAGGTGACCTGGATGCGGAAACGTGACCACAATGTGCTGACCAACGCCGCATCGCTACTCATATGTGGCCTGCTGGCCGGCGTGGTGGTCGCGGCAGCGGCCTTCCCCGCGGTGGCGATGTCCGGCCTGGCCGCCAAGGCCGGCGCCGAGACCTTCGGCGCGTTGCCCAAGGAGCTGACCGTGGCCCGCGCGCCGCAGATCAGCTACCTGTACGCCGCCGACGGCAAGACCCCGCTGGCGACCATGTACGACGAGAACCGTCGGGACGTGAAGCTGGCCGACATCGCGCCCATCATGCAGAAGGCGATCATCGCCGCCGAGGACCACGACTTCTACAAGCACAACGGCGTGGACCTCAACGGCATCGCCCGGGCCTTCGTCAACAACCAGTCCGGCGCGTCCAGCCAGCAGGGCGCCTCGACGCTGACCATGCAGTACGTCCGCCTGGCCATCGCCTACTCGGCGACCCACCCGGCCGACGTGGTCGCGGCCACCGAGGACACCAGCGCCCGCAAGCTGCGCGAGATGCGCTACGCCATCCAGATCGACAAGGAGCTCTCCAAGGACGAGATCCTGGAGCGCTACCTGAACATCGCCGCCTTCGGCAACGGCGCGTACGGCATCTACGCCGCCAGCCAGGTCTACTTCAACAAGCCGCCGAGCAAGCTCAAGATCGAGGAAGCGGCCATGCTCGCCGGCATGGTGAAGGCGCCGAGCACCAACGACCCGACCACCAAGAGCGGCTACAAGGCGGCGGTCGAGCGGCGCAACTACGTCATCCAGAACATGGTCGAGATCGGCGCCATCACCCAGCAGGAGGCGGACGCGGCGAAGGCCGTCGAGCTCGAGGTCACCGGCAAGCGGGCGCCCAACGGCTGCGTCTCGACCAACGAGAAGGGCTGGGGCTTCTTCTGCGACTACTTCTACCGCTGGTGGATGCAGCAGGAGACCTTCGGCTCGACCTCGTACGACCGGGAGCGGCGGCTCAAGAGCGGCGGCTACACCGTGATCACCACGCTCGACCCGCAGGCCCAGCGGGGCGCCGACAAGGCCGTCCGCAAGGCCAAGCCGGAGAAGAGCAAGGAAGCCGCCATGGTGGCGGTGGTCGAGCCCGGCACCGGCCGGGTCCGGGCGCTGGCGGTCAACCGCACCTTCAAGCTCGACGACCCGAAGAAGCCGGCGAACAAGCCGCACAGCGACCCGAAGCAGCGCAAGAAGGGCAAGCTCGGCAACTACCCGAACACGGTGAACCCGCTGCTCACCGGCGGCGACGGCATCACGGGCTACCAGGCTGGCTCGACCTTCAAGATCTTCACCATCGTGGCCGCGCTGGAGAAGGGCATCCCGCTCGGCTACACGATCAACGCTCCGCAGCAGTTCAAGTCGGAATACATCATCGACAGCAGCAGCCCGGCGGCGTGCCCCGGCACCCACTTCTACTGCCCCACCAACTCCGGCAAGAAGGCCGGCGGCGTGCAGAACATGTGGAGCGCCTTCGCCTCCTCCATCAACACGTACTTCGTGCCGTTGCAGCAGCAGGTCGGCGCCGAGAACGTGGTCGACGTGGCCAAGCGGCTCGGCATCCAGTTCCGGCAGAGCGAGGACGCGAAGTTCGCCAGCACCAAGGACTACGCGCACCAGTGGGGCGCCTTCACGCTCGGCGTCTCGCAGACCACCCCGCTGGAGCTGGCCAACGCCTACGCCACCCTCGCCGCGGACGGCAAGTACTGCGAGCCGATCCCGGTGCAGGAGATCAAGGACCCGGAGGGCAAGAAGCTCGACATCGCCAACCCGCGCTGCGAGAAGCGGGTCAGCACCGAGGTGGCCCGCGCCGCCGTGGACGCGGCCCGCTGTCCGGTCGGTGACAACTCCTCCACCAGCAGGTGCGGCGGCAGCCGTACGGCCGCGAACGTCAGGGGCATCGTCGACGCGCCGGTGGCCGGCAAGTCCGGCACCACCGACTCGGAGAAGACCGCCTCGCTGGTCGCGATGACCAAGCAGTACGCGGTGGCCGGCATCATGGCCGACCCGGACTGGCCGCAGACCAACGTCAGGATGAAGCACAAGGAGCGCGACGGCATCAACCCGCCGGTCTACGAGACGCTGCGCGACGCCATGAAGGGCAAGAAGCGGATCAACTTCGAGCCCCCGGGCCAGAAGATCTCCGAGGGCGACCAGCGCCGTATCCCGGACGTGAAGTGCCTGGACGTGGAGCAGGCGAAGTCCCGGATCGAGGCGGAGGGCTTCGACGCGGTCGTCTCCGACATCAAGGTCCCGTCGAGCTGCGCCCCGGGCAAGGCGGCGGGCACCAGCCCCGACGGCCGGACCATCAAGGGCGGCGTGGTGACCATCCAGATCAGCGCCGGCGGCGGCACCGCCCCGGGCAGCGGCACCAAGCCGACCAACCCGGGCCGTCCGCCGGGCCGCAACGGCGGCTGAGCCGCCCGGACCGACGGGAACGGGCGGGCACCCCACGCGGGGGTGCCCGCCCGTTTCGCGTACGCGGATCGGGTCGCGTGGCGGCTCAGAGGCCGAGCTGCCGGCGTACCTCCGCGGCCACCCGACCGCCCTCGGCCCGGCCGGCCACCGCGGCCTGGGCCGCCTTCATGGCCGGGCCCATCTGCGCCTTGCCGGTGAAACCACCCGCGGCGAGCGCCCCCGCGACCAGCTCGGTCAGCTCGGCCTCGGAGAGCTGCTTCGGCAGGTAGCGCTCCAGCACCTCGCCCTCGGCGGTCTCCTTCGTGGCCTGCTCGGTGCGGCCGGCGTCGGCGAAGGCGGTCGCGGCCTCCCGGCGCTTCTTCGCCTCCTTGGTCAGCACCGCGAGCACCTCGTCGTCGGTGAGCTCGCGCTTGGCCTTGCCGGCGACCTCGGCGGTGCCGACGGCGGCGAGCGCCATCCGCAGGGTGGAGGTGGTCAGCTCGTCGCGCGCCTTGAGAGCGGCGCGCATGTCGGCGGTCAGACGGTCCTTCAGCGTGCTCATGGACGGTGAAACTACCCTGAACTCCATGCGAAAGCGCACACTATTCCGGCTTGCGACCGGGACCGCCGCGTTGGGCGCGGCGACCCTGGCGTACGCGTCGCTCGTCGAGCGCAACATGTTCACCCTGCGGCGGTACGACGTGCCGGTGCTGCCGGCCGACGCCGAGCCGCTGCGCGTCCTGCACCTGTCCGACCTGCACATGATGCCGAACCAGGGGCGCAAGCAGCGCTGGGTGGCGTCGCTGGCCGCGCTCGACCCCGACCTGGTCGTGGTGACCGGGGACAACATGGCGCACCCCGGCGCCGTACCCGGCGTGCTGCGCGCCCTCCAGCCGCTCCTCGACTACCCGGGGGCCTTCGTCTTCGGCTCCAACGACTACACCGGGCCGGTCTGGAAGAACCCGTTCACCTACTTCCTGCCCGACCGCGAGTACACCGAGGGCGCGGAACTGCCGCACGAGGAGCTGCGCGACGTCCTCACCGGGGCCGGCTGGGCGGACCTGAACAACGCCCGCACCGTCGTCAAGGCCGGCGGCCGGGCGGTCGAGCTGCTCGGGGTCGACGACCCGCACATCGAGCGGGACGACTACGACTCCGTCGCCGGGCCAGTGTCGCCCGCGGCCGACCTGTCGATCGCGCTGACCCACTCCCCCGAGCCGGCCGTGCTCGACCGGATGGCCGCCGACGGCTTCGGGCTGCTGCTCGCCGGGCACACCCACGGCGGCCAGGTCTGCGTGCCGGGCGTCGGGGCGCTGGTCACCAACTGCGGCCTGCCCCGCTCCATGGCCCGCGGCCTGCACCGCTGGCCCGGGTCCGACTCCTGGCTGCACGTCTCCGCCGGCCTCGGCACCCACCCGACCGCGCCGGTCCGGTTCGCCTGCCCGCCGGAGGTGAGCGTGCTCACCCTGATCCCCCGCTGATCCGTACGCCGGCAGGCCGGGCCGGTTCCCCCGGCCTGCCGGGACAGTGCTGCCGATCGCCCTGTCGAGCTGCCCCGTCCATGGGACCGGGCGAGCCGCCCGGACCACCGGGGGGTACCGAGTTTGACCACCGGAGCGGGTGGGCTACTATTTGTCGGCACGCCTCGGGGTGTGGCGCAGCTTGGTAGCGCGCTTCGTTCGGGACGAAGAGGTCGTCGGTTCGAATCCGGCCACCCCGACCAGAGGTAACAGCAGGTCAAGGCCCCTCCGCGGAGGGGCCTTGATTCGTTTCCGACGATCATTGCTCCGCCGGAGGCAGCGAGAAGGCAGCAAACGACGCGAGCACCCTGCGATCCCGGTCCCGGGTCGAGTGCGTGTACCGGTCCAGAGTCGTGGACGTCTGCTCGTGTCCCATCACCTTCGCCACACCGTCAAGGGAGCAGGTGGGCTGTGGTGATCATGTCGCGCCGATCAGGAGGTGACCCGTCGGGGAGTAGTCGATCTTCCAGTCGGTGTAGACGCCAAGAGTGCCGTCCTCGGTGCAGCGGAGTGCGACGCTGACCCACCGGACCTCACCGTCGGTGCGCAGAGCGAACCCGATGGCGACCTGGAAGGCTTCGCCGCCGCATGGGCAGACGCATTCCTCAGGGTCGCCGTCTTGCCAGTAGTCGGCACTGTCCGCGATCAAGGCGTGGTCGCCGCAGGTCAAGCACCGTGTCTGTGCGCACCCGTTCTCGTCGTCGGCGAGGACCGCGAAGGTGTTGCCGTCGCATCGTTGGCAGACCATCTCCTTGACGCGAGCCACCGGGTAACCGCCGGGCTGGTAGTCGCGGAGGTAGTCGGTGAGGTCGGCGAAGTCGTCGCCGCGCCAGAACTTGCCGGTGGTGTCGATCGCCACCGGAGCAGCGTGCCTGGTTCGGCTGATCCTGTCGAGGCCGACATTGCCATTCGGGGTTCGTGAACAGCCGGTATGTCTCTCTCGCGAGGTAACGCTTCAAGCACGGTTCAGGTCCGACCTATGACGTCGCCGGTGAGGGCCGCCACTTCGGACGGACCGGCGGGCGGCGCGCTCAGTCGTGGCGTTCGGTGCGGGCGATCTCGGCGAACGCGGCGGTCAGGTAGCCGTCGAGCGGCCGGCCGGTCGCGGCGAGCAGGTCGGCCACGAGCAGCGGCGCGTGCCGCGCCACGGCCGGCGGGTCGGGCGGGGACTCGTCGCCGTCCGGGTCGTAGACGCCGAGGGCGCCCGCCAACAGGACGAGCACCACGTGCGGGTCGACGTCGGGCCGCCACTGCGCCGCGCCCCGGACGCAGCGTTCGAGCACCTGCCGCACGTCGTCGCCGTCCAGGCCGTCCGGGTGGCCCTCCTCGAGCAGCAGCCGGACCACCGCGCCGAGGACCAGGCCGGACCGTTCGGCCGCGGCGAGCCGGGCCACCGAGACGTCGTACGCCTCGGGGTCGCGTTCGCGCGCGGCGGCGACCGCGTCGGCGGCGGCGGTGGCGATCTCGCGGGCCGGTGCGGGCAGGTGTCGCCAGGTGGTCGTGGTCATCCCGGCCAGCATCGCAGACGGGCCCGACAGCGAGCCGGCCCCGGCACCACGGCGCGGGTCGGTCGGCGCGAACGTGGCCTTGGTCACCGGGTGGCGTCGGGCCGCGCGGGGCGGGTCGTAAACGGCTCGCCTGTCGTCGTACCGGGCGCACAGAATCGCGGCATGCTCAGTCGCGCCCTGCCCCGCCGTCCGGAAGCCCGGCGGATCCTCGTCGGCACCCTGCTGTCGGCGGTCGGGCGCGGCCTCACCCTGCCGTTCCTGTTCATCTACCTGACCGACGTCCGCGGCCTCACCGACGCCCGCGCCGGCCTGGTGATCGGCTGGTACGGCGCCGTCACCCTGGCCCTGTCACCGCTCGGCGGCACGCTCATCGACCGCTTCGGCGCGCGCCGGATCGTCATACCGTGCCTGCTCGTCGAGGCGGTCGGCACCGGCTCGCTGGCGCTGGTCGACTCGACCGCGTCGGCCTTCGTGGTGATCACGCTGATCGCGATCGGCAGCTCGGCCATCTGGTCCGGGCAGAACACCATCCTCGCCTCGCTCACCGACGACGACGAGCGGCAGCGGGTCTACGGGCTGAACTTCGCCCTGCTCAACCTCGGCATCGGCATCGGCGGCCTGATCTCCGGCGCGATCGTCGACACCGCCCGCCCGGTCACCTTCCAGGCGATCTACGTGCTCGACGCGGTCAGCTACCTGATGCCCGCGCTGATCCTGCTGAGCCTGCCCCGGGTGGGCCACCGGCTCGCCGCCGGGCCGACCGGGGACCGGCCGTCGGCTGGCGGCTACCTCACCGTGCTGCGGGACCGGCCGTTCCGCCGGCTGGTCGTCTTCGGCCTGGTCCTGACCACCTGCGGGTACGCGCAGATCGAGGTGGGCTTCGCGGCGTACGCCGTGCGCGTGGTGGAGGTGACGCCGCGCGTGGTGGCCTGGGCGTTGGCCGGCAACACGGTGATGATCGTGCTCGCCCAACTGCTGGTCATCCGCCGGATGGAGGGGCGCAGCCGGACGGGCGGGCTGGCCGTGGTGGGCGCGGTCTTCGCGACCGCCTGGCTGGTCCTCGGCGCCGCCGGCCAGGTCGGCCCGGGCAACGCGCTGGTCGCCGCCCTCGGCGTGGTGGCCTGCTCGGCCATCTTCGGCTTCGGCGAGACGCTGTTGTCGCCGGTGATGCCCGCGCTGACCAACGCGCTCGCCACGGACGAGCTGCGCGGGCGTTACAACGCCATGAGTTCGATGATCTTCGGCATCAGCGGGGTGATCGGCCCGGTGACGGCGGGTCCCCTGATCGGGGCGGCCGACGGCCGGATCTGGGTCGCGGTGGTGGTCGGCGGCTGCCTGGTGGCCTCGCTGCTCGCGCTCTCCCTGCGCCCGCTGCTCACGGCGGTCCAGGACGGCCGCGTGCCGGCTGCCCCGCCGGCCGCCGAGCCGGCCCCCGCCCACGCCTGACCGACCCGGGGCGCAAGCGGTGACGGGCCCCGGAGCAGCTGCTCCGGGGCCCGTCGGGTGCGTACGCCGACTCAGGCGGCGGGGACCTCCGCGGTGGTGCGGATGCGGTCCAGCGCCGGCGCCGAGACCGGGGACGCGGCGGTCAGGTACGCCACGAACGCGTCCAGGTCGATCATCCCGGTGGCCGCGTTCTTGCCGCCGGTGAGGACGGTGAAGCCGTCACCGCCGCCCGCGAGGAAGTTGTTCACCGTGACCCGGTAGGTGGCAGCGGCGTCGACCGCCACGCCACCGAAGCTGAGGCTGCCCCGGACCACCCGGGTGCCCGCGCACGGGTCCGCCACGGTGCCGGTGGTGCCGGCCGGGTCGACGACGTACCGGACGGTCGACGACGGGTAGAGCGTCCGGCCGGTGACGAACTGCTGCTCCAGCATGCAGTAGAGCTGCGCGCCGGTGAGGTCGAGCGTCACGAGGTTGTTGCCGAACGGCTGCACCGTGAAGGCCTCCTCGTAGGTGACCGGGCCGGCGTCGAGGTCGGCGCGTACACCACCGGGGTTCATGAAGGCGGCGACCGCGCCCTGCTCGTCGTCGGTGGCGGCGAGCTGCGCGTCGGCGATCAGGTTGCCCATCGGGGACTCGCCCAGGGTCTTGTCGAAGAGGATCTCCTGGGTCTTCTTGATCGCCGTGGTGGTCTGGCCGACCTCGCGGCCGGCCACCGGGCCGAGCACGGTCTTGTAGCGGTTGATCAGGTCGGTCTGCGCCGGGTCCCTGTCGACGTCCCGGTTGACCACCACGTTCTCGGCCTTGGCGGTGATGACGTCGCCGGTGCGCCGGTCGATGGAGAGGTCGATGTCGGTGACCAGGCGGCCGAAGGAGCTGGCGCTGGTGACCAGCTTGCCGGCGATGTCGCAGTTGTACGCCTGGTGGGTGTGGCCGCTGACGACGACGTCGATCGACGGGTCCATCCGGTTGGCGATGTCCACGATGGGGCCGGAGATGCCCTTGCAGTCGTTGATGCCGCCGGTGGCATCCTGGGTGCCGCCCTCGTGCAGCAGCACGACGATGGTCTCGACGCCCTGGCGGCGCAGCTCGCGGGCGTACCGGTTGGCGGTCTGCGCCTCGTCGGCGAAGGTCAGGCCGGCGACGCCCTGCGGGCTGACGATCTGCGGGGTGCCCTCCAGCGTCATGCCGATGAAGCCGACCTTGACGCCCTGCACCTTGTGGATGGCGTACGGGGCGAGCAGCGGCTGGCCGGTGGCGGTCCTGAACGCGTTGGCCGACAGGTACTGGAAGCCGGCGCCCTCGTACGGGGTGCCGTCGGCGCAGCCGTCGACGGGGTGGCAGCCGCCGTTCTGGATGCGCAGCAGCTCGTCGGCGCCCTCGTCGAACTCGTGGTTGCCGACGCTGGCGTAGTCGAGCCCGGCCAGCGACAGCGCCTCGATGGTCGGCTCGTCGTGGAACGCGGCGGAGAGCAGCGGGGAGGCGCCGATCAGGTCGCCGGCCGCCACGGTGATGGTGTTCTGCTCCTTGGCGGCGCGCTTGCGCAGCTCGGCGAGCTGGGTGGCGAGGTATTCGGCCCCGCCTGCGGGCTGCCCGGCGATGGTGCCGTTGGTGGTGCCGGTCGGCGGTTCGAGGTTGCCGTGGAAGTCGTTGAGGGCGAGCAGCTTGACGGCGACCGGCTTCGGGCCGGCGTCCGCCTGGTCGGGGGTGGTCGTGACCGCGCCGAACGCGGTCACGGCGAGCGCGGTCAGGCCGATGGCGGCCCGACGCATCCCGGGGATGGACATGGAACTCCTCGTGAGAAGCCGGCGCGGGCGCCCGGGCGATGGTGACGCCGGTCGGGCACGCGCCGTCGGCGGGGTTCGGTCGCGGTGGCGGCGGTGGGGGACCGCCGCCGCGTCGGGGACAGCCTCTCATCGCCGGCCGCCGCCGGTCGACCGGGGCGGGCCCCGCAGACCTGGGGATACGTCTTCGATCGGGGGACGTCTGGACGGGCGTTTCCGACATGCCCGGCCGGCGCTGGCCGGTCGTCGCGGTTGTCGGTGGGCTGGTCTAGAAAGGACCGGACGGACGGCGTACGACGGGAAGGATGATCGGATGAGCGGGGGCCTGGCGGTGGAGACGGTGCGGTCGGCCGACGGCACCCGGATCGCGTACGAGCGCGCGGGCGACGGGCCACCGATCATCCTGGTCGGCGGTGCCTTCAACGACCGGTCGACCACCCGGGCGCTGGCCGGGGCGCTCGCGCCGGACTTCACCGTCGTCGGCTACGACCGGCGCGGTCGGGGCGACAGCGGCGACACCGCGCCCTACGCGGTCGACCGGGAGATCGAGGACATCGCGGCGCTGGTCGCCGCGGTCGGCGGCACGGCGCACCTCTACGGCGTCTCGTCCGGCGCGATCCTCGCCGCGCTCGCCACGGCGCACGGGCTGCCGGTCGGCGGGCTCGCCCTGTTCGAGCCGCCGTTCCAGGTCGGCCCGCAGACCGGCCCCCGGCCGGACGTCTCGGCCCGGACGGCCGAGCTGATCGCCGCCGGCGACCGGGCCGGTGCGGTCGAGGCGTTCATGCTGCACGCGGTGGGGCTGCCCGCCGAGGCGGTGGCCGGGATGCGCGGCGAGCCGGTGTGGCCCTACCTGGAGTCGCTGGCACACACCCTCCCGTACGACACGCTGATCAGCGCCGGCGGCGTGCCGCCAGTCGACCGCCTGGCCACGATCACCGTCCCCACCGTGGTGGTGGACAGCACGGGCAGCCCGCAGTGGTTGCGTGACGGTGCCCGCGTGGCGGCCGAGGCGATTCCGGGTGCCCGCCACGTCAGTCTCGACGGCGGCTACCACGAGGTGCCGGCCGAGGCGCTCGCCCCGGTGCTGCGCGATGTCCTCCTCCGCTGACGCCCATCCGCCTCACCGCCGGCAGCGGCACGCCGGGCGCTATTGACGGCCGCTGATACACCGGAGTGGGTGAGCGCCGGAGGAGGCAGGGTGTCGGAGGAGCAGAGAAACCGGGCCCTCGAGGCGGCCCTGGCGGACGCGGCGGCGATCCGGACGACGATCGAGCGCAAGGCCAACCACAACCAGGCGCTCGTCGGGGCGAACCTGACCGCGGTCGCGGCGGTCGCCGGCTTCGTCCTCTCGGAGAAGGCAGACCTCCGGATGTTCCTGCTCCTGCCGGTGCTCAGCACCGCCCTGGGGCTGAGCGTCGTCTCCCAGTACCGGGACATCCGCATCGCCGGTCAGTACCTCGAGCAGGTGTTGCGTCCCGCCATCGCGCGCTACACCGGCGAGCCCAGCCTCTTCGGCTGGGAGGCCTTCTACTGGCGGCGCAAGCACGACGGGCACGTGGCGCAGGCGCTCGCCATGGGTGTGATCTTCCCGGGGGTGTCCACCCTCGCCCTGGCGGTCACGCTCCCCGGCATCCGCACGACCTCCGACAAGCTGGCCTGGGCCGTCGGGGCGGCCATGCTCCTGCTGCTGCTCGGCGCGTGGTCCAACCGCCTCCACGAGATGGTCCGCGCCCGTTGGGCCCGGTTCCGCCGCGCCTCTCCCCGCCGGGCGTCCGACGAACCGGCCCGGTCCGGCGACGACGGCACCCGCACGCCGACGGCGGCCTGACCAGCCCCGAGCGTCCTGGTCCTCCCGGTTGTCCGGGCCCGCAGGAGAGACGGTCCGCCGGTCAGCCCGGTGCCCGGCGTCAGCGCCCGGGTCAGAATCCGCAGGTCTTGCCGGCGGCGTGGCTGACCTGCACCAGGTGGGTGACGCAGCCACCCGCGGCGACCCGGTGCAGCAGAAAGCCGGTCGGCTCGGTGACCCAGCCGATCTGCTCGTCGGCGCTCATGGTGAGCGTGCTCTGCCGCCAGGTGCTCGGCGCGGTGGTGAGCACCGTGCCGGCGAAGGTCACCGTGACCGGGCGGTGGACGTGCCCGGCGACCACCCGGGCGACGTGCGGGTGCCGGGCGATCACCTCGGCCAGCGCGTCCCCGTCGGTCAGCCGGATGTCGTCGGCGGCCGGGATGCCGACCGGCGCCGGCGGGTGGTGCAGGCAGACCACGGCCGGCACCTCCGGCCGGCCGGCCAGCACCCCGTCCAGCCAGCCGAGCTGGTCCTCGCCGAGGCAGCCGGCGCCGTCGCCGGCCGGCATCAGCGAATCCAGCACCACGATCGTCGCCTCGGGGTGGTCGACGTGGTAGTAGGCCGAGAAACCGCCACCGAGCCACGGCGTGCCGCCGAAGGTGTCGAGGAGCGACTCCCGGTCGTCGTGGTTGCCGGCGACCAGATGCAGCGGCAGCGGGAACCGGCCGATGATCTCGCGCAGCGCGGCGTACTCGTCGGGGCGGCCGTGGTCGACGAGGTCGCCGGTGACGACCACGCACTCCGGCCGGGGGTTCAGCGCCAACACCCGGCCGAGGGCACGGTGCAGGCCGACGGCCGGTTCGGCGGCGAGCACGCCGGTGGTCACGTGCGGATCACTGAGCTGGGCGATGAGCATCGTGCCTCCACTCGACCGGAACCCTCACGCTATCGCCGCGAGCCCCGCCGCGCGGCCCGCCCGAACCCACAGGCCGTGTCCACAGCCTGTGGATAGCACATGTGTACGAAGGCTGTGGACGATCTCGCTCCGGGTGGCACGGCGCCTCGCTGAGTACCCTTGGTGCGGGCCCGCCCGCCGGCCCGCACCCCTCCCAACCTGGAACGACGTGCCCAGTGGATCACGAGCGAGTCATCCGTGACGTGACGGTCCGCCTCCCCATGGCGTCGACCGCCCTGGAGGCGTGCCAGTGGGCCGTCACCGCGCTCGCCCGGTACGCGCCGGCCACCATCTCCGTCCTGCTCCAGGTGCACGACCGGCTCCGCTGCGTCGCGGCGACCGGCTCCTGGCAGGTCTTCTCGACCGTGCCGCCGAAGACCGGGATCGTCGGGCGGGTGTACGCCTCCGGCGAGACCGCCGTCGTGCCCGACGTCGCCGACGACCCCGACTACATCCCGGTACGCCCCGACGTCACCGCCGAGGTCTGCGTACCGGTACTGGACCCGGCGGGGCGGCCGATCGGCGTGCTGGACCTCCAGTGGCGCGGGCCGGCCGACCTGGCCCGGTGGGGGGAGACCGCCGAGCGGCTGGCCGCCCGGCTCGGCGCCCGGATCGTGGCGCTCGGCGGGCCGCCCGCGGAGAGCCGCAGCGAGAAGCTGCTCCGGCACGCCACCGCGCTGACCTCCGCGTCGACGGAGTGGGACCTGTTCGCCGCCGCGATCGCCGCGGCCCGGGACGTCTCCACACTCTCCGCCGCCGTGCTGGTGCTCGCCGGGCCGGAGGGGCCCCGGCTGGGCGCGCCCACCGCCACCCCCGGCGAGTTCGAGTCCCGGATCCGGGCGGAGTTGACCGAGGCGGGCCCCGCCGCGCTGGGCCGGATGATCAGCCGCGCCCACCACCACGGAGTGGGGTACACGCTCGGCGAGGCGGGGCATCCACCGGTCCCCGACCACCGGCCGCTGTCCCGGGCCGGGGTGCGCACCCTGGTCGCGGTGCCGGTCGGCCCACCCGGCGACGGCGGGGTGCTGCTGGTCGCCGACGAGCGGCTGCTGCGCCCCGACCCGACCACCGTCAACCTGCTGGAGCTGCTCGCCGGCCAGGCGTGTAGCTGCCTGGACCGGCTGCGCACCGTCGCCCGGCTGCGGGAGCAGGCCAACTCCGACCCGCTGACCGGGCTGCGCCACACCGGCCCGTTCGGCCGACGCATCGCCGTGGCCACCCCCGGTCGTACGGCCCTGCTGGCGATCGACGTGGACGGCTTCAAGAGCGTCAACGACACGTACGGCCACCAGGCCGGCGATCGGGTGCTGGTCCGGCTGGCCCGGGCCCTGGAGGGGGCGCTGCGGCACGGCGACGAGCTGTACCGGATCGGCGGCGACGAGTTCGTGGCGGTGATCGAGGTGAACCGCCCCGACGAGGCCGTCCGGATCGCCGAGCGCCTCACCGAGGCGGCGCGGCAGATCGGCCGCACGATCAGCGTGGGGGTGGCCCTGCCCCGCCCCGGCGAGTCCCCCGAACTCACCCTGCGCCGCGCCGACCAGGCGCTCTACGCGGTGAAGCGGCACGGCCGCGACGGCGTCCGCCTGGCCGCCGCCTGACCGCACCCGTCAGCGGGGGGTCAGTTCCTTGGCGAGGAGTTCGGCGATCTGGGCGGTGTTGAGGGCCGCGCCCTTGCGCAGGTTGTCGCCGGTGACGAAGAAGTCGAGGGCGCGCGGGTCGTCGACGGCGCGGCGGATCCGGCCCACCCAGGACGGGTCGGTGCCGACCGCGTCGATCGGCATCGGGAACTCGCCGTCGCCCGGCTCGTCGACCAGGATCACCCCAGGGGCGTTGCGCAGCACCTCGCGGGCGCCCTCGGCGTCCACCTCGGTGGCGAAGACCGCGTGCACCGCGACGGAGTGGCCGGTCACCACCGGCACCCGTACGCAGGTGGCCGAGACCTTGAGGTCGGGCAGCCCGAGGATCTTGCGCGACTCGTTGCGCAGCTTCATCTCCTCGGACGACCAGCCCGCCTCGGCCAGCGAGCCCGCCCAGGGCACCACGTTGAGCGCCACCGGCGCCGGGAACGGGCCCAGCTCGTCGCCGACCGCCTGGCGTACGTCGCCGGGGCGGGAGCCGAGGGCCCGGTCACCGGCGATCTTGGTGAGCTGGGTGTGCAGGGTGTCCACGCCGGCCTGACCGGCGCCGGAGACCGCCTGGTAGGAGGCGAGCACCAGCTCGCGCAGCCCGTACTCGCGGTGCAGCGGGGCGACCGCGACGATCATCGCGAGGGTGGTGCAGTTGGCGTTGGCGATGATCCCCTTCGGCCGGTTGCGCACCTGCTCGGGGTTGATCTCCGGCACCACCAGCGGGACGTCGCGGTCCATCCGGAAGGCGCCGGAGTTGTCCACCGCGACGGCGCCCCGGCCCACCGCGACCGGGGCCCACCGCGCGGAGACGTCGTCCGGCACGTCGAACATCGCCACGTCGACGCCGTCGAACGCCTCCGGGGTCAGCGCCCGGACGGTCAGCTCCTCGCCCCGGCAGCGCACCCGCCGCCCGGCCGAGCGCTCGGAGGCGAGCAGCCGGATCTCTCCCCAGACGTTCTTCCGCCCGGTGAGCAGCTCGCACATCACGGTGCCGACGGCACCGGTCGCTCCGACCACGGCCAGGGTGGGCAGCGACGACACGGGGGCTACCGTCCCGTCCCCGCGTAGACGACGGCCTCGGTGTCGCCGCCGAGGTCGAACGCCTCGTGGATGGCGCGCACGGCGGCGTCCAGGTCGGTGTCGCGGCAGACCACGGAGACCCGGATCTCCGAGGTGGAGATCATCTCGATGTTCACGCCGGCCGCGCCGAGAGCGGCGAAGAAGCCGGCCGCGACGCCGGGGTGCGAGCGCATGCCCGCCCCGATCAGCGACACCTTGCCGACGTGGTCGTCGTAGAGCAGGCCCTTGAACTTGACCGACTCCTGGATCTTGCTGAGCGCGGCCATGGCCGTCGGGCCGTCGGTCTTGGGCAGGGTGAAGGAGATGTCGGTGCGCCCGGTGCCCTCGGTGGAGACGTTCTGCACGATCATGTCGATGTTGATCTCGGCACCGGCCACGGTGTCGAAGATCCGCGCGGCGGCGCCCGGCTCGTCGGGCACCCCCACGATCGTGATCTTGGCTTCGCTGCGGTCGTGGGCGACCCCGGTGATCAGTGCTTGCTCCACAGGAAGGTCCTCCATCGATCCGGTGACCATCGTGCCGGTGTTGGTCGAGTATGACGAACGGACGTGGATCGGCAAGCCCGCCCGGCGGGCGTACTCCACGCTGCGCAGGTGCAGGACCTTGGCGCCGCAGGCGGCCAGCTCCAGCATCTCCTCGTAGGTGATCTGCTTGATGTGTCGCGCGTCGGGGACGATCCGCGGGTCGGCGCTGAAGATGCCGTCGACGTCGGTGTAGATCTCGCAGACGTCCGCGTGCAGGGCGGCGGCCAGCGCCACGGCGGTGGTGTCGGAACCGCCCCGGCCCAGCGTCGTGACGTCCTTGGTGTCCTGGGAGACGCCCTGGAAGCCGGCCACGATCACCACCGCGCCCTCGTCGAGCGCGCCCTTGAGCCGGCCCGGCGTGACGTCGATGATCCGCGCCCGGCCGTGCACCGACGTGGTGATCACGCCGGCCTGCGAACCGGTGAACGAGCGGGCCTCGTACCCCAGGTTGTGGATGGCCATGGCGAGCAGCGCCATGGAGATCCGCTCCCCGGCCGTGAGCAGCATGTCCAGCTCGCGGCCCGGCGGCAGCGGGCTGACCTGGTTGGCCAGGTCGAGCAGCTCGTCGGTGGTGTCCCCCATGGCGGAGACCACCACCACGACGTCGTCGCCGGCCTTGCGCGCGGCGACGATGCGCTCGGCCACGCGCTTGATCCGCTCGGCGTTGGCGACGGAGGACCCGCCGTACTTCTGCACCACGAGTGCCACGACGGTGCACTCCCTCCCAGCGACGACCCTGAGCGTGCCGACGCCGCCGGTCGGGGCCGGCGGCGCGTGTCAGACGCCTTCAGGGTATCGGTCGACCGGCTCGGTCGGGTCAGGTGATCCCACGATCCGGCCCGGCCGACGCGGGGGGCGTGGCGTGCGACACGCCGGGCGGACGGGGCGGCAGGGCCCCCGCGCGCCGTTCCCGGGCCGCAGAATGACCCGGTGCACGCCCACCTGAGTCCGGCCGGCCCCCGCGGGCGCGATCGTCAGTCCGCCCGGGCCGGGAAGGCCGCCGCCGAGGAGGTCCGCGCCCCCGTCGCCGGCCTCCGCACGGCGGTACGGCCGGCCCGACGCCTCGCCGGCCCACTCGCGCTCGCCCTGCCGGTGCTCCTCGTCGCCTGCACCGCCGACGAGCCGGTCCCGCCACCGCCCGCCCCGTCGACGCCCGTCCCGGCAGGGATGGACGCGGCGCGCGACGCGCTGGCCGCGCTGGCCGCGGCGGCGCAGGACCGGCACCTGGTCGCCGGCTACACGCTGCGCAGCCCGGACGCCCCGGACCGCACGATCATGGTGACCAGCGCGAACGACGGCACCTGGCGGGTCGACGTCCCGGGCGGCGCGCTCGGCGGCACCGCGGACGTCTCACTCGCCGCCACCGCCGAC
Source organism: Micromonospora sp. NPDC023814 (assembly GCF_040639595.1). Lineage (NCBI taxonomy): Bacteria > Bacillati > Actinomycetota > Actinomycetes > Micromonosporales > Micromonosporaceae > Micromonospora > Micromonospora sp. NPDC023814. Next base: position 49,736 of record NZ_JBFAAF010000015.1, on the reverse strand, counting down.
GGGCTGTTCCAGTGCGCCCTGCCGTCCGCCGCCCGGCCCGAGCCGGCGAGCTGCGTACGCCTCGGCGACCGGGACGACGCGGTGCCCCGCCGGCTGGACCCCCGGGTGCAGCACCCGTTCACCGACTGGCTGGACGTGCTGACCGACCGGCGGGCCCCGCTCGCCGTGTCACCCGCCCAGCCCCTGCCCGGGGCGTCGGGCACCTGCTACTCGGTGGAGACCACCTCGGCCTCGATCAACGCCCCGCTGGACGTGGGCATCTACTGCTACGGCCCCGACGGCACGCCCACCGCGGTACGCACGGCGTTCGGCACGCTCACCCTGGCCGGGCCGCCCGGGCCGGCCCCGGCGACCGTGCAGCTCGCCGGTCCCGTGGTGGACGGCGAGCCGCTCGGTACGGCGGCGCCGGAGCCGACCGACAGCCCGAGCGCGGGAACGCTCTGACCCAGCCGCACGTTACGGGTGCTTTTCCCCACATTCGGACATACCTCCCTTAGTTGTCGAACCGCCCGTACGGGACACTCGTCGCATGGTCGACCTCACCCCGCTGCTCGCGTTCCGCTGGAGCCCCCGGTCCTTCGACCCGACGGCGGAACTGGCCGCCGACCACGCGTCGACGCTGCTCGAGGCGGCCCGCTGGGCGCCCTCGGCCGGCAACGTCCAGCCGTGGCGGTTCGTCCTCGGGCACCGCGACGACGAGACGTTCAAGCGGATCCTGGTGAACCTGCCGGAGCCGGACCAGCGGTGGGCCCAGCGCGCCTCCGCCCTGCTGCTGGGCACCCACCTGACCGGGGCCGCCGGGCACCTCTACGACCTGGGTCAGGCCATCGCCCACCTCACCGTGCAGGCCACGGCGCTCGGCCTGCACGTGCGCCAGCTGCGCGGCCTGGACCGCGCCGGCCTGGCCGCCGACCTCGACCTGCCGGACGGCGTACGGCCGCACGTGGTGGTGGCCGTCGGGCAGCTCGGCGACCCGCTCAGCCTGCCCGCCGACCTGCTCGGGTCGGAGACCGGCCTGCGGCGCCGCCTCCCCCTGGCCGAGATCGTGCTGACCAGCGGGAATGCGAAGTACGTCTCATAGTCCGGACCGTCCTTCCCGCGACTCGTCCCACCACGTAGGGTTACCTGGTCATGTGGCAGGCGTACCTCCTCCTTGGTCGCCGCGACGAGGCCTGAAGGCCGGCACCTCGTCGCGGAGTCGAACCGCGCCGTCCAGCACATCCGAACTTCCCATCGGCACCGCCCGGGCACCGTCGCCCCGGCACCTGGCCGACACCTTCCGATTGCTGACGCCACATGTTCAAGGGGAGCACTTCGTCATGGCTCAACCCGTCACCGACGCGGAGACCGATCCGATCGCCCGGCAGCGCCCCAGCGGGATGCCGTACCACCGCTACCAGCCCTACCAGCAGCAGTTCCGCATCGACCTGCCGGACCGCACCTGGCCGACCCGGCACGTCGAGACCGCGCCGCGCTGGTGCGCGGTGGACCTGCGCGACGGCAACCAGGCGCTCATCGACCCGATGTCGCCGGAGCGCAAGCGGCGGATGTTCCAGCTCCTGGTGCAGATGGGCTACAAGGAGATCGAGGTCGGCTTCCCCTCGGCCAGCCAGACCGACTACGACTTCATCCGGCAGCTGATCGAGCAGGACCTGATCCCCTCCGACGTCACGATCCAGGTGCTCACCCAGTGCCGGGAGCACCTGATCGACCGCACCTTCGAGTCGCTGCGCGGCGCGCGGCGCGCGATCGTGCACTTCTACAACTCGACCTCCACGCTCCAGCGCCGGGTGGTCTTCGGGCTGGACCGCGACGGCATCGCGGACATCGCCACCCAGGGCGCGCGGCTCTGCCAGAAGTACGCGGAGATCCACACCCCGGACACCGACATCCACTACGAGTACTCGCCGGAGTCGTACACCGGCACGGAGCTGGAGTACGCGCTGGAGGTCTGCGCCAAGGTCATCGAGGTGGTCGACCCGACGCCGGACCGGAAGCTGATCGTCAACCTGCCCGCCACCGTCGAGATGGCGATGCCGAACGTCTACGCCGACTCGATCGAGTGGATGCACCGGCACCTGCCCCGGCGGGACAGCCTGGTGCTGAGCCTGCACCCGCACAACGACCGGGGCACCGGCGTGGCCGCCGCCGAGCTGGGCCTGCTGGCCGGCGCGGACCGGGTCGAGGGCTGCCTGTTCGGCAACGGCGAGCGCACCGGCAACGTCGACCTGGTGACGCTGGGCCTGAACCTGTTCTCCCAGGGCATCGACCCGATGATCGACTTCTCGCACATCGACGAGGTGAAGCGGGCCGTCGAGTACTGCAACCAGCTCCCGGTGCACGAGCGTCACCCGTACGCGGGCGACCTGGTCTACACCGCCTTCTCCGGCTCCCACCAGGACGCGATCAAGAAGGGCTTCGACGCCCTGACGGCGGACGCGGCGGCGGCCGGGGTGCCCGTCGACAACTTCACCTGGGCGGTGCCCTACCTGCCGATCGACCCGAAGGACCTGGGCCGCACCTATGAGGCGGTCATCCGGGTCAACTCGCAGTCCGGCAAGGGCGGCGTCGCGTACATCATGAAGAGCGAGCACCAGCTCGACCTGCCGCGCCGGCTCCAGATCGAGTTCTCGGGCGTGGTCCAGCAGGTCACCGACCACGACGGCGGCGAGGTCGACCCGGGCACGATGTGGGAGATCTTCGCGGGGCACTACCTGCTCGACCACCAGGCCGACCCGGCGCTCACCCTGGACGGCTACGCCATCGGCACCCCCGAGGGCAAGGTCGAGATCGAGGCCCGCGTCGGCCTGGGCGGCGAGGCCCACTCGCTGACCGCGGTCGGCAACGGCCCGATCGACGCGTACGTCAACGCGCTCCAGTCGGTGGGCGTGGCGGTGCGGGTGCTCGACTACCACGAGCATGCGCTCTCCTCCGGCGGGGACGCGCAGGCCGCCGCGTACGTGGAGTGCGAGGTCGACGGTCGTACGGTCTGGGGCGTGGGCACCGACGCCAACATCATCACCGCCTCGATCAAGGCCGTGACGAGCGCCGTCAACCGCGCCCGCGCCTGACGCGCGAGGAAGGGTCCCCTGCCAACGCCTGGCGATCGCAGGGGGCCCTTTCCGCACGTCGCCACCCGCCCGAGCCGCCGCAGGCGTCGTACGCCCGGCGGTCGCGCCGTCGGCGCTGCCGTGATCAGACGGGAGTGATGCCGGCCGCCCAACCGTCCGCGAGCACCACCGCCTGGGCGACCACGACCCGCTCACCGTCGAAGGTCATCGCGGGCGAGCCGTGCAGCCGGTACCCGTCGGCGAGCGCCTCGCTGACGCGCCGGCAGAAGTCGGCGTCGTCCGGCCCGGTGAGCAGGCGGTAGCGCAGGCGGGGCGACGCCTTGTCCTGATCCGTCACGCGGCGACCGTACCGCCTTCGCGGGGCGGGCGGTGGATGAGCAGGGCGGCCAACGCCGCGCCGGCCAGCAGCAGGCCGGCGCACCAGAGCATCGCGTCCCGGTAGGCGCCGGTCAGCTCGCCCGCCTGCTCGTAGCCGGTGCCGGAGAGCCCGACCAGCAGCGGGAGCGCGGCCACCGCCAGCAGTCCGCCCGCCCGGGACGCGGCGTTGTTGAAGCCGCTCGCCACGCCGGCGAACCGGTCGTCGACCGCCGCCAGCACCGACGCGGTCAGCGGCGCCACCACCAGCGTCAGCCCGACCCCGAAGAGCACCACCCCGGGCAGCACGTCCCGCCAGTACGACGCGTCGGGGTCGACGCCCCGCAGCAGCACCAGCCCGGCGGCGGCGACCACCGGCCCGACGGTCAGCGGCAGCCGTGGCCCGATCCGCGCCGACAGCGCGCCGGCCCGCGCCGAGCCGACCAGCAGCAGCACCGTCATCGGCAGCAACGCGACCCCGGTGAGCAGCGCCGACCAGCCGACCACGTTCTGCAGGTAGACGGCGAGGAAGAAGGTGAAGCCGCCGAGCGCCGCGTAGACCAGCACGGTGAAGACGTTCAGCACGGAGAAGAGCTGGCTGCTGAACAGCCCGGTGGGCAGCATCGCGGTGTCGCCCCGGCGCCGCTCGACGAGCACGAAGGCCACCGCGCCGGCCACCCCGAGCAGCGCCGCGACCAGCACCGGCGCCGAGTCGAAGCCGCGCGCCGGGGCGTCGATCAGCGCGTACGTGACGCCGGCCAGGGCGAGCGCGCCGAGCAGCGCGCCGGCCACGTCGAAGCGGCGGCGCCGGCCGGCCGCCCGGGTGCGGGAGGCGGCCTCGTCCCGGCTCTCCGGCACCCAGCGCAGCGCGGCGAGCACCACCAGCACGGCCAGCGGCAGGTTGAGGAAGAAGATCCACCGCCAGGAGAGCGCGTCGATCAGCCAGCCGCCGATGAACGGGCCGAGCGCGGTGGAGACGCCGGACAGCCCCGACCAGGCGCCGATCGCCCGCCCCCGGTCGTCGGGGTGGAAGCTGGCCTGGAGCACCGACAGCGAGCCCGGCGTCAGCAGGGCGCCGCCGGCGCCCTGGAGGAAGCGGGCCGCGATCAGCCACTCCGTGCCCTGGGCCAGGCCGCAGAGCAGCGAGGCGGCGGTGAACCAGACCACCCCGAGCAGGAAGACCCGCCGCCGCCCGAAGCGGTCGCCGAGCGCGCCGCCGAGCAGGACGAAGGCGGCGAGCATCAGCAGGTATCCGTTGACCGTCCACTGGAGACCGGCGACGGTGGCCTCGAGTTCCGCGCCGAGCCGGGGCAGCGCCACATTGACCACCGTGCTGTCCAGGAAGACCATGCCGGAGGCGAGGACGGCGGCGAGCAGGGTGCCCCGACCGTGGGCGGTGCCCAGCCGGAGCGCGGGCGCGGAGTCGGTCATGGCGTCCAATCTTCCCCGCACCATATGAGAGACGCCACGAAACGCCGAAACCATGCCCGGGTACTGTGCGGGATCGCCGGGAGCCCGCAAGCTGGAGAGGTGTCGTCTGTGCGTACCAGATCAGGACCGTGCGTCGCGGTGACGGCCGCGCTGGCCGCGGCGCTGGCGCTCGGCGCGGCCGGCTGCGTCCCCGTCGACGAGCCGGACGCCCCGCCGAGCAGCAGCGGCGGCAACGCCGCGCAGAAGCTGGCCCAGCTCAGCGTCGCCGGCGCGGGGTCGATGAAGGGCTACAGCCGGGAGCGTTTCCCGCACTGGCGGGACACCGGCAAGAACTGCGACGTGCGGGACAGCGTGCTGAAGCGCGACGGGGAGGACATCAAGCTCTCCGGCTGCAACGTGGTCGGCGGCCGGTGGGAGAGCGTGTACGACGACCGCGCCCTGACCGATCCGTCCGACGTGGACATCGACCACATGGTGCCGCTGGCGAACGCGTGGCGTTCCGGCGCCGACGAGTGGGACGACGCCAAGCGCGGCGACTTCGCCAACGACATGGACCGACCGCAGCTCATCGCGGTTTCCAAGAACTCCAACCGGGCAAAGGGTGATCAGGACCCGTCCCAGTGGAAACCGGCGAACCGGTCGTTCTGGTGCCAGTACGCCGAGAACTGGGTGACGGTCAAGCACCACTGGCGGCTCACGGTGACCAGCGCCGAGAAGGCCGCCCTGACCGACATGTTGGAGGGCTGCACATGGGCGAACAAGCCGTGACCGGGGCCGGGGCGAACCCCGCCCCCGAGCAGATGCCGGACTCCGGCGGGGAGGACGCGGCGGCGGCCACCGGCAGCGCGCCGGCGGGGCCGACCACGGCCGGCATGACGGCGGACGGGACGGCCGCCACGCAGACCGCGGTGCCGGGGGCGGGCATGGCCGCCGACGCCGGCGGCGCGTCGGCCGCCGCCCAGGAACGCACCGCCGACCTCGTGCCCGGCCCGGGCGGGGTGATGACCGACGAGGTCGGCGTGGTGACCGGCGAGCTGACCCTGCGCACTGGCTACGCCGACGGCCAGGTCACGCTGTCGGTGCAGTACAAGGACGCCGACGAGTGGTACTCGGTCACCGGCGGCAGGGTCCCGCTGGCTGATCCGGCCGGGTTGGACGCGGTGCACGGCATCGCCGTCGCCCTGCTGCACCGCCCCGAGGGCTGACCACCGGTCGGACGCGGCCCCTCGGCGGGACCGCGTCCGCGCCGCGGGTCAGACGTACGAGCCGGGCTCGCTGGGGGCGGAGACGGTGTGGGGCTCCTCGCCCTCGCCCATCGGGCGGGTGATCTGCACGCTGACCTTGTGCGGGCGCAGCTCGCCGCTGGCGATCCGCTCCGCGAAGTGGCAGGCGACCCGGCTTCCGCCGATCTCCCGCAGCACCGGCCGCTCGTCGGCGCAGCGGGTCGGCTGCGCCCACGGGCAGCGGGTGTGGAACCGGCAGCCCGCCGGCGGGTTGGCCGGCGAGGGCAGGTCGCCAGCGAGCAGGATGCGCTCCCGCCGATCCTCCACGTCCGGGTCCGGCACCGGCACCGCCGACATCAGCGCCCGGGTGTAGGGGTGCAGCGGCTCCGTGTAGAGCCGGTCGCTCGGCGCCTCCTCGACCAGCGCGCCGAGGTACATCACGCCGACCGTGTCGGAGATGTGCCGCACCACGGCGAGGTCGTGCGCGATCACCAGGTAGGTCAGGCCGAGGCTGTCCTGGAGCTCGTCGAGCAGGTTCACCACCTGGGCCTGGATCGACACGTCGAGCGCGGAGACCGGCTCGTCGGCGACGATCAGGTCGGGCCCGAGCACCAGCGCCCGGGCGATGCCGATGCGCTGCCGCTGGCCGCCCGAGAACTCGTGCGGGTAGCGGGAGAGCGCCCAGCGGGGCAGGCCGACCTTGTCCAGCGTCTCGCTGATGATCCGCCGCCGCTCGTCGCGGTTGCCGCCGATGCCGTGGGTCTGCAACCCCTCGGTGAGGATCGACTCGACGTTCTGCCGGGGGTCCAGGCTCGACATCGGGTCCTGGAAGATCATCTGCATCCGGCGGCGCATCGACCGCAGCTTGCCCGCCGGCAGCTTCGTCAGCTCGACGCCGTCGAAGGCGACCTCGCCGCCGGTGGGCGGGGTGAGCTGGAGCAGCGCCCGGCCGAGCGTCGACTTGCCGCACCCGGACTCGCCCACCAGGCCGTACGTCCTGCCGCGCGCGATGCGCAGGTCGACCCCGTCGACCGCCTTCACATGCCCGACCGTCCGGTCGAGGATCACCCCCCGCCGGATCGGGAAGTGCACCTTCAGGTCGCGGACCTCGACGAGGATGTCGCTCTCGGTCACGGCTTCTCCTCCTCGCGCGGGGCGGGCACCGGGCCCGCGGTCGCCTCCGCCGCCGGAGCGTCCGCCGCCGGGGCGGTGGCGGCGGCCCGCGGGGGCACGGTGCCGGGCAGCGGCGCCGGGTTGACGCAGCGGTAGCTGCGTCCGTCGTGGGCGTGCACCAGCGCGGGCGGCTCCCCCACGCACTCGTCGACCCGCCGGGCGCAGCGCGGCGCGAAGGCGCAGCCGTCCGGCCAGGGCAGCACGTCGCGGACCGAGCCGGGGATCGGGTTCAGTCGCTCCCCGCGCCCGGCGTCCAGGCGGGGCACCGAGCCGAGCAACCCCACGGTGTACGGGTGCCGGGGCTCGCGGAACAGCGGACGACGGCGGGCCGTCTCCACCACCCGGCCGGCGTAGAGCACGTTGATGGTGTCGCACATGCCGGCCACCACGCCCAGGTCGTGCGTGATCATGACGAGCGCGGTGCCGGAGTCGCGGACCAACTCCTTGAGCAGCTCCAGGATCTGCGCCTGAATGGTGACGTCCAGCGCCGTGGTCGGCTCGTCGGCGATCAGCAGCCGGGGCTTGCAGGCCACCGCCATCGCGATGAGGGCGCGCTGCCGCATGCCGCCGGAGAGCTGGTGCGGGTATTCCTTCAACCGCCGCTTCGGGTCGGGGATGCCGACCCGGTCCAGCAGCGCCGCCGCCTCCTTCTCGGCCGCCGCGCCCTTCATCCCCCGGTGCCGCGCGAGCACCTCGGTCACCTGCAACCCGATCGGGATGACCGGGTTCAGGGAGGACAGCGGGTCCTGGAAGATCATCGCGACGTCCCGGCCGCGGATGTCCCGCCGGGACCGGTCGTCGAGCTGGAGCAGGTCGGTGCCGTCGAAGACCGCCTTGCCGCCGACGCGCAGGCCCGGCTGCTTGGGCAGCAGGCCCATGATCGCCAGCGAGGTCACGCTCTTGCCACAGCCGGACTCACCGACCAGGCCGACCACCTCGCCGGCGTCGACGGAGAACGAGACACCGTCCACGGCGTGCACGGTGCGCTGACCGCGCCGGGCGAAGGTGACGGCGAGGTCGTCCACTTCGAGCAGGGACATTACCGACCCTCCGTCCGCGACTGCGGGGCTCGCAACTCTTCACACAGCCGACCTTCCGTTCGCGACTGCGGGGCTCGCAAGCTCACTCCTCGCGCTTCACACATGGGCACCTACTTCCGCAGCTTCGGGTCGAGGGCCTCGCGCATCGCCTCACCGAGCAGGGTGAAGCCGAGCGCGGTGATGATGATCGCGACCGCCGGGTAGATCGCCAGCCCCGGCCGGATGCCCAGGTACGGCTGCGCGTCGGCGAGCATCACGCCCCACTCCGGCACGGCCGTGTCGGGGTTGCCGAGGCCGAGGAAGGAGAGCGCGGCGGCCTCGATGATCGCGGTGGCCAGGGTCAGCGTGGCCTGCACGATCACCGGGGCGAGCGAGTTCGGCACCACGTGGGTGATCGCGATCTTCGACTTCTTCACGCCCAGCGAGGTGGCCGCCAGCACGTAGTCGCTGTTGGCCTGGGAGATCATCGAGCCGCGCAGCAGCCGGGCGAAGACCGGCACGGAGACCACGCCGACCGCGATCATCACGGTGATCAGGCTCGCCCCGAGCAGGGCGGCGATGCTCACCGCCAGCAGGAGGCTGGGCAGCGCCAGCATCATGTCGACGACTCGCATGAGCGCGGTGTCGACGGCCCGGCCCCACCGGCCGCCCAGCCCGGCCGCCGCGCCGGCGACCCCACCGATCAGGGCGCCGACCGCCAGACCGATCAGCGTGGAGACCACGCCGACGAGCAGGGTCTGCCGGGCGCCGACGATCATCCGGCTGAACACGTCGCGGCCCTGGTGGTCGTAGCCGAGCCAGTGGTCGCCGGAGGAGCCGGGGATGAGGCCCTGGCCCGACTTGACCACGCCCTCGCGGATGCCGATCGCGTCGGTCGGTCCGTACGGGACGAAGAACGGCCCGACGACCGCGACCAGGACGAAGAGCACCAGGATGACCGCGCCGATGATCGCCGCGGGGTTGCGCCGCAACCGGCGGAACGCCTCCTGCCAGAGGCTGACGCCGCGCTCGTCGTCCCGGGCGGCCAGCTCGGAGAGCCGGTCGATCTTTTCCTTCTTCTTGCCGGTGGTGATCGTCATCGGACCCTCACCCTCGGGTCGATCAGGCTGTAGGAGAGGTCGACCAGGAGGTTCACCAGCACGTACACCACCGCGATTATCATGATGAAGCCCATCAGCACCGGGTAGTCCCGCTGGCCGATGGCGTCGTAGATGAACGCCCCGATGCCGCTGAAGGCGAAGACGGTCTCGGTCAGCACCGCGCCGGAGAGCAGGCCGCCGGTGAGCAGGCCGATCGAGGTGACCACCGGCAGCATCGCGTTGCGCAGCACGTGCCGGCGGCGGACGGTCCGCTCGGTGAGGCCCTTGGCCTCGGCGGTGCGGACGAAGTCCTCGTTGAGCACCTCCAGCACGCTGGCCCGGGTGATCCGGACGATGATCGCGAGCGGGATGCTGGCCAGCGCGACGCCCGGCAGCACCAGGTGCCAGATCGCGTCGGCGGCGGCGTCCCACTCCCGCGTCATCAGGCCGTCGAGGACGAAGAAGTTGGTGACCCGGGTGGCGCCGAGCGTCGGGTCCTGCCGGCCGCTGGACGGGAACCAGCCGAGGTTCTCCGAGAAGATCGCCTTGAGCACGTAGGCCAGGAAGAAAACGGGGATGCAGATGCCGATCAGCGAGCCGCCGACCGAGAGGTGGTCGAGCATCCGGCCGCGACGGCGGGCGGCCAGGTAGCCGAGCGGAATGCCGAGCCCGATCGCGATCACCAGCGCCATGACGGTCAGCTCGACGGTGCCCGGGAAGCGCTCCAGGAACTCCGTGGTGACCGCGCGCTTGGTGGAGGTCGAGGTGCCGAGGTCGAGGCGGAGCAGCCGCCGCACGAAACGGCCGTACTGCACCAGGATCGGCTCGTCGAGGCCCATGTTGCGCCGGATCGCGGCGCGCATCTCGGGCGTCCCGCGCTCGCCGAGGATGGCGGTCTCGGGACCGCCGGGCAGTCGGCGGAGCCAGATGAAGAGCAGGAGGGAGAGCCCGAACAGCGTGGGTATCAGCTGGAGCAGGCGTCTGACGATGAACCGGAACACGGCGGCCTCGAAGGGGGTACGGAGGGCCGCGGGCGGACGCTGTCGAAACAGCGCCCGCCCGCGGTCGGAGCGTCAGGTCAGGACTTGAACTCGGCCGTTTCAAGCCGCTCGTCGGTGAGCGGGCTGGCCTTGACCCCGGTCACGTCCTTGCCGAACACGATCGCCGGCGGCGAGTGCGACACCGGGACGCCGGGCAGGAACTCCATGATGGCCTTGTTGAGGGCCTTGTACTTCTCCACCCGAGCCGCCTGGTCGGCGGTGGTGTCGGCGTCCTGGAACTGGTCGAACAGGGCCTTGTTGGTGAAGCCCCACTCGTCCTTCGGCCGGTCGAAGAAGGTGCCGATGAAGTTGTAGGCGTCGCCGTAGTCACCGGTCCAGCCGAGGAAGTGGATGTCGTGCTTGCTGCCGGAGGTGGTGGCGTTGAGGTAGTCCGGGCTCCACTTCAGCGGGATGGCCTCGACCTTGATGCCGACCGCCTTGAGGTCCGCCGAGAGCAGCTCGAAGATGTCCTTCGGGTTCGGCATGTAGGGGCGGGTGACCTCGGTCGGGTAGTGGAACTTCAGGGTCAGGTTCGTCGCGCCGGCCTCGGCCAGCAGCTGCTTGGCCTTCTCCGGGTTGTACTCGTACTTGGCGACGTCGCCGTTCCAGCCCTCGACCGTGTCCGGCATGAAGTTCTCGGCGACCTTGGCGCCCGGGGGCAGCTTCGAGTCGACCAGCGCCTGCCGGTTCAGGGCGTGCGCGATGGCCTGCCGGACCTTGATGTCGGCGAGCTTCGGGTTGCCCTTCTGGTTGATGGCCAGGTAGAGCACGTTGAACGCCGGGCGGGTCAGGACGTTGAAGCCCTCACCCTTCAGCGACTCGACGTCGGCCGGGCCGACCAGGTCGTAGCCCTGGATGTCGCCGGAGCGCAGCGCCTGCTTGCGGGCGTTCTCGTCCGAGATGGTCTTGAAGATGATGGTCTTCAGCTTGGCCTTGGTGCCGGCGTAGTCGTCGTTGCGCTCGATGGTGAGCGTCTTGTTGGCGACGTCCCAGGACTTGAACTTGAACGGGCCGGTGCCGGTCGGGTGCTCCATCGCGTACGCCGGGTACTTGATGTCCTCGGCGGTGCCGCCCACGTTGCTGGCGTCGTACTTCTCCAGCGCGGTCGGACTGTGGATGGAGAACGACGGCAGCATCAGCGCGGCCGGGATCTTGCTGGAGACCCGGGTGAAGGCCAGGTCCACGGTGGTGGCGTCCTTGGCGGTGCAGGACTTGAAGAGGCTCGGCGGCAGCTCCGCGTCCTCGTTCTTGGCGAAGCCGCCCATGACGTCCTGCCAGTACGCCGTCACGTCCGGGCTCTGCATGAGGCCCTTGGCGTTGTACCAGCGGTCGAAGTTCTTGCAGACCGCCTCGGCGTTGAAGTCGGTGCCGTCGTGGAACTTCACGCCGGAACGCAGCTTGAAGGTCCACGTCGTGCCGGCGGCGTCCGGAGTCCAGGACTCGGCCAGACCGGGGGTGATCTTCGTGCCCCCCTCCTCCGGCGTGACCAGCGTCTCGAAGATGCTGCGTGCGACGCGCAGCGACTCACCGTCGCTGGCGAAGCTCGGGTCGAGCACCTTCGGGTCTCCGGCGACGCCGAAGACGAGGGTGTCCTTCTTGCTACCGCCGGAACTGTCACCGCGGTCGCTCTCGGCGCAGCCTGCTACCGCGAGGGCCGCGACCGCGACGGCCGCGATCGCGACCTTCGGCCTGGATGCACGCATGGTGCTTCTCCTTGGGGGTACGGACAACGTGGTGACAGGGGTCACCGATGGCCGTGACCTTAGCCCTCGTTCGGACCGCCGGGAAACCGTCGCCGAACCGGTTGGTACCGGATCGTGTCTTAACCGAGGCGCCCCGCCCCGGAGGCAGCGCCAGACCGCCATCAATGGGGCGGAATGTCCAGGTTGGCCGATGCAAATTTGTTACATCTATCGACGCGCGCTTCGTCCACATGTCAGAGCCCACAGTGGATGTGGAAGCGCGTACGACGGTGGCCGGCACCGGGATCCGGTGCCGGCCACGATCGGCGGATCAGACGGCGCGGCGCCCCTCGAAGGCCCGGCCGAGGGTGATCTCGTCGGCGTACTCCAGGTCGCCGCCGACCGGCAGGCCGCTCGCCAGCCGGGTCACCGCGATGCCCATCGGCTTGACCATCAACGCCAGGTAGGTGGCGGTGGCCTCGCCCTCGGTGTTCGGGTCCGTGGCCAGGATCAGCTCCCGCACCGCGCCCCCGCTCAGGCGGGTCATCAGCTCGCGGATGCGCAGGTTGTCGGGCCCGATCCCCTCCAGCGGGTTGATCGCCCCGCCGAGCACGTGGTAGCGGCCCCGGAACTCACCGGTCCGCTCGATCGCGACCACGTCCTTCGGCTCCTCGACCACGCAGAGCACCTCGTCGGTGCGGCGCGGGTCGCGGCAGATCCGGCACTGGTCGGATTCGGCGACGTTGTAGCAACTGGTGCAGAACCGCACCAGCTCCTTGACCTTGCGCAGCGCGCCGGCCAGCCGGTTGACGTCGGCCGGGTCGGCCGACAGGACGTGGAAGGCGATCCGCTGGGCGCTCTTCGGGCCGACGCCCGGCAGCCGCCCCAGCTCGTCGATCAGGTCCTGGATGGCACCCTCGTACATCTGCCGCTCAGAAACCGGGCAGGCCGAGGCCGCCCATGCCGCCGGTGACCGGGCCCATCTTCTTCTCGGTCAGCTCCCGGGCCGCCTCGGCGGCGTTGTGCATCGCCGCGACGACCAGGTCCTCCAGGGTCTCCACGTCCTCCGGGTCGACCGCCCTGGGGTCGATCTTGATCGCCTTGAGCTCCCCGGTGCCGGCGACGGTCGCGGTCACCAGGCCGCCCCCGGCGGTGCCGGTCAGCTCGGCCTCGGCGAGCTCGGCCTGGGCCTTGGCGATCTGCTGCTGCATCTTCTGCGCCTGCTTCAGCATCTGCTGCATGTTCGGCTGTCCACCTGGGCGCACGGATGGCTCCTTCTCGCACTCGTCTGCTCGGCCGCCGCTCAGCCTATCCGCTGTGAGCGGCCCCGCCCCGGCCCGGTGCTTCCCCGTCCGGCGGGTCCCGGCGGACGATCACGGGCTCGACCGGAGGGAGACGCGGATGTCCCGGGAACAGGCCGCGACGGCCCCCTACCGGGCGTCCACCTCGTCGATCTTCTCGGCGCCGAACGCCTCGCGCAGCAGCCGTACCGCCTGCTCCTCGCTGGACTCCCGCGCGGTCCGCTCGTCGAGCACCTCGTCCAGCGGCTCGTCGCCCGGGTCGAAGCCCTCGTAGGTCGGGCTCGCCGGCTGGGCGCCGCCGGGGCGTCCCCCGCCGCCGCGCACCGGCCCGTCGAAGTCCGGGTCGTACGGCGGCTCGCCGGCCCAGTCGGCGTCCGCGGTCTTCCGGGCCGCCTGGGCCGGACGCGGACCGCGTCCCGCCGCAGCCGCCCGCGCCGCCGCGATCGCGCTGCTCACCGGTGGACCGGCGGGCGCGGCCTGCTGCGGCGCCGCCGAGGGACCGGCCGGCTTCGGTACGGCCGGCGCGGCGGTCGCCGACGCGCTGCCCGTCGGTGCGGTGGTCGTCGCCGCGCCCGCCGTCGAGGTGGCCGTCGACGTGCCGCCCGGCCGGGCCGGTTCCGGCCAGTCGTCGGCGCCCCCGGCCGCGCCACCCGGGCGGGCCGCTTCGGGCCAGTCCTCGGCGTCGTCGGCCGCGCCGCCGGGCCGGGCCGCCTCGGGCCAGTCCTCGGCGTCGTCGGCGGACGTGGCGCCGCCCCGCGCCGCACCGGCGCCGGACACCGGACGGGTCGCCCCGCCCTGGCCGCCCGCGCCACCACGAGGCCCACCGGCCACGCCATCGGGCCCGCCGGCCGCACCACTCGGACCGCTCGGGCCGCCGGACATGCCGCCGCCCGCGCCGTTGCCGGACGGGCCGGCGCCGCCCGGGGCCTGGTGGACGGGGGCGGCCGGCGGCGGGGAGGCCGGGCGGGCCGGAGCGGCGGGCCGGGACGGGCCACCGAGCGACGCGCCACCCCGCTCGCCGGCCACCTCGCAGCGGATCTGCCAGCGGCTGCCGAACTCCTCGTACAGCGCCTCGGCCAGCACCGAGGTGTGGTTGCCCATCATCTGCGCGAGCACCGGCGACTTGACGGTCAGCACCAGGGTGTCGCCGTCCACGTCGCGGACCACCGCGTCGCGCATCAGCGCGGCGGCCGGCTTCTTGATCCGGTTGACCTTGGCGACGATGTCCGGCCAGACCCGGCGCACCGCGACGGCGTCCAGCGCGCCCGCCGGAGCCGCACCGGGGCGGGGCGGCTCCGGGGTGGCCGGGTCGGGCATCACCGCCGAGGGCGGCACCGGACGGCGGGCGGGAGCATCGGCGGGCGGGCCACCGGCACCCACCGGGTCCGCGGCACCCGGGACCGCCTCCGCCGACCGGGAACCGGTGGCAGCCCCGGCTGCGGCGCGGGCGGCGGCGACACCGGACGGAGCGGCGGCAGCCGCCGGCGGGCCGGCGGGCCCCGGGTCGGGCGCGGCGGCAGCCGCGGTCGCGGCGGGAGTGTCGGGGCGTACCGGAGCCGGGGCGGCCGGCGCGGGGCCGGCGGCGGCTGGCGGCGCGTCGGTGCCGGCGAGGGTGAGCCGGCGCTCCATGCGCTCCAGACGCTGGAGCAGGCCGCCGGTGGTGTCGTCGGCACCGGGCAGCAGCATCCGGGCGCAGATCAGCTCCAGCAGCAGCCGGGGGGCGGTGGTGCCGCGCATCTCCACCAGGCCGTTGTGCACGATGTCGGCGCAGCGGGACAGGGTGCCCGGGCCGAGCCGCTGGGCCTGGGCGGCCATCCGCTCGATCTGGTCCGTCGGGCCGTCGATCAGGCCCTTGGCGGCGGCGTCCGGCACCTGCTGGAGCACGATCAGGTCGCGCAGCCGCTCCAGCAGGTCGGAGGCGAACCGGCGCGGGTCGTGCCCGGCCTCGGCCACCCGGTCGACGGTCGCGTACGCGGCCGCCCCGTCGCCGGCGGCCAGCGCGTCGCACATCTCGTCGATCAGGGCGGCGTCGGTGACACCGAGCAGCGCGGCGGCGCGGGGGTAGGTGACCCCCTCCGGCCCGGCCCCGGCGATGAGCTGGTCGAGCACGGAGAGACTGTCCCGGGCGCTGCCGCCGCCCGCGCGCACTACCAGCGGGAATACCGCCGGCTCGACCGCCACGCCCTCCGCCTCGCAGAGCTGCTCGAGGTAGGGCCGGAGCACCTTCGGCGGCATCAGCCGGAACGGGTAGTGGTGGGTCCGCGACTTGATCGTGCCGAGGACCTTCTCCGGCTCGGTGGTCGCGAAGATGAACTTGACGTACTCCGGCGGCTCCTCGACCAGCTTGAGCAGGGCGTTGAAGCCGGCCGACGAGACCATGTGCGCCTCGTCGATGACATAGATCTTGAAGCGGCTGCGGGCCGGCGCGAAGAACGCCTTCTCGCGCAGCTCGCGGGCGTCGTCGACGCCGCCGTGGCTGGCCGCGTCGATCTCGATGACGTCGATCGAGCCGGCGCCGTCGGTGGCCAGCGAGCGGCACGACTCGCACTGCCCGCACGGCTCCGGGGTGGGACCCTGCTCACAGTTGAGGGAGCGGGCCAGGATGCGGGCGCTGGAGGTCTTGCCGCAGCCACGGGGGCCGGAGAAGAGGTACGCGTGGTTGAGCCGCCCGCTGCGCAGCGCCTGCGACAGCGGCTCGGTGACGTGCTCCTGCCCGATGACCTCGGCGAAGGTGCGTGGCCGGTACTTGCGGTAGAGCGCCAGTGCCACCCGTCCCGCCTCCTCTCGACCGAGCCATTCTGCGCCGGTCAGCCGCGGGTGACCACCCACCCCGCCGGTGACCTGACCCGCAGGGACGTTACCGGCGCCCGGAGACAGAAAGGCCCCCCGTGCACCCGTCAGAGCCCGCTTATCCTTGCTGCCTTCCGGCCCTGGGGAGGTTCACGAGATGCACGCCGCACGGGGGGTACCGCCAAGCCTACCCGACCGGCGGCCGATCTTCAGGGGGTGGTGGGGTGGCCCACCCGCCGGAGACCTGTATCCTCGTCTGCGGAGGATTCGCCTAGAGGCCTAGGGCGCACGCTTGGAAAGCGTGTTGGGTTCACACCCTCACGAGTTCGAATCTCGTATCCTCCGCCGTCGACGAAGGGCCGGCTCCGCTTGGGGCCGGCCCTTCGTCGCTGTACGTCCCCGGGTGTCAGCCGATGACCGAGAGCGACGAGTGGGAGCCCGCCGTCCCGGTGATCAGGCGCTGGAACGGCGTCTCCCGGGCCCCGCCGGTGACCAGCCGTACGGAGAGGTAGTCCGCCCCGTCGGCCAGGTAGAGCGCGGTCCGCATGCCCGCGCCGCCGACGATCCACCTTCCGCCGCCGCCGGCCCGCTGGAACGAGCCGCCCTCCACGCTGACGGCCGAGGCGGCGATGTGGAAGCCGGCCGAGTGCTGGTCGCTGCTGCCGGTCCCCGTGGAGTCGGCGGTGCAGCCGGAGAGCGTGCAGTTCGGGGCGGCGATCTCGAACCCGTTGCCCGCGCTGTCCTGGGCCTCGCCGCCGTCTGCCCCCTGCGGGCGATCTTCGGGACGCCTCCGTCCGGGGTTCGAGAGGTGATCTCCGACGCAGGTCGATCAACCGACAGGGCCGGAACCATACGCTGGCAGCCGCACTCGACAGCGAGATATCCGGGCGGCGGCGACCTGAGGGCGACGACCGGCCCGGGGAAGGCGCGGACACAGATGAACACGATGTTGAACGCCGCCGAGATGCTGGCGGTGCTGGCCGCCGGTGTCGCGGCCGGTGCCATCAACGCGGTGGTGGGCTCGGGCACGCTGGTGACCTTCCCGGTCCTGCTGTCCCTGGGCTATCCACCGGTGGTGGCGAACGTGTCGAACACGGTCGGGCTGGTGCCGGGGTCGTTCTCCGGGGCGTACGCCTATCGCCGTGATCTTGCCGGGCACGGCCGGCTGCTGGCGCGGTTGGGCGTCGCGAGCGTGCTCGGGGGGATCACCGGGGGCGTACTGCTGCTGCGCCTGCCGCCGGGGGCATTCCGGGCCATCGTGCCGGCGTTGATCGGGCTGGCGTTGGTGCTGGTAGTGGTGCAGCCGCAACTGGCCCGGGCGCTGGCCCACCGGCGGCAGGGCCCGGCGGACGCGCCGCCGCCAGCCGACGGGGAGGTCCGGCACGTCGGGCCGCTCCTGCTCCTCGGCGTGTTCGCCACCGGGGTGTACGGCGGGTACTTCGGCGCCGCCCAGGGCGTGCTGCTGCTGGGGCTGCTCGGGGTGCTGCTCTCCACCGACCTGCGCTGGGTCAACGGGGTCAAGAACGTGCTCGCCGGCCTGGTGAACGGGGTCGCGGCGGTCCTGTTCATCGCCCTGGGCACGGTGGCCTGGCAGCCGGCCCTGCTCATCGCCGTGGGTTCCGTGGTGGGTGGCCTGGTCGGCGGCCGGTGGGGGCGCCGTCTGCCGCCGGCGGCGCTGCGCGCCGCGATCGTGGTCGTCGGGCTCGCCGCCCTGGTCAACCTGCTGGCCTGAGCCGGCGCCGCCCGCCGTGAGCCTGGCCGGTCATCCGCGCGCACGGGTCCAGGAGACGAAGCGGTCGGCCAGGTCCGCGGGGTTCACGTCGTGGTCCAGCATGGCGAGTTGCTCGGCGGCCTCGGCCTGGAGGGTCGCCAGGTAGACGATGAGCGCGACGCGGTCGTGGCGGTACTCGCCGAGCAGCCGCAGCTTCGCCGCCGAGCAGGGCCAGGCGATGCCGCACGCCCGGCAGCGCCAGGTGGGCCGGGTCGGGACGTGTTCGCGGCGTCGACTCACGGCCGGTCCGCCCTCGCCGCCTCTGCGGACCCTGGGCCGCCGGTGACCGACCCGGACGGATCGGCGACGACCGAGACCGGGTGGTCGGGCGGGGGCGCGGGTCGCGCCGTCGATCCGGCCGGCTCGGCGCCGGCGAAGAGCACCCCGACCCGGTCGACGCGGACGAAGGCGAAGCGCGCGCGGGTGCGGAGGGCGCCGTCCGGGGTGATCTCGTGGCCGCGTACCTCGGCCCACACCCGTCCCTCGAACGGGCCGATGCTCAGCACCTCGGTGATCCGCAGGGTCAGCGGTCCCTCGCCGAAACGGTACGCGTCGTCCGGCACGCGGATCGTCGCGCCGACGGCCAGGGGCATCCGTGGCTCCCGGCGAGGCGCGTCTTCCCTGCGAGACGCGTTCTCCCGGCGGGGCCCAGGCTCCCGACGGGGCGCAGGCTCCCGGCGAGGCGCGGGCTCCCGGCGAGGCGTGGGCGGGGTCGGCTGGCATTGACCGGCGACGGCATCGGGCCGGACGGGCAGCGGTGCCGGGCCGGGCGGCTGGCGGGTGGGCACGGGCGGGGCCTCCTCCGGGAGCGCGACGAGGAACGCGACGAGCGGGCTGGAGGGGGGCCGCCTCGCTCTCCCCGCCGAGGCGGCCCCGCGACTGGCACGACCGCCGGGCTACCTCACCTCCACCGGCCGCGCCGCCTTCGTCACCCCAACTTGCCGGCAGTGAGCAGACAGATACACCGCGTAAATGTATGGTCGCCAGATATTTGGGACATCCGATGGGAGGAGCCCGTGAACGACGCGCTGCGGGTCGCGCTCAGCGACACCGGGCACACGACCGAATCCCTCGCCGAGAAGGTCGGGGTCGACCCGAAGACGGTCGGCCGCTGGCTGACAGAGGACCGCATCCCGCATCCCCGACATCGGTTGGCGGCGGCGGAGGCCCTCCACCGGGACGTGTCGGACATCTGGCCGGACACTTCGAGACGTCGTGACCCGATCTGGTTCCGTCCGTGGCAGGAGATCGAGCGCGAGGCGGTGTCGCTGCGGTCGTACGAGTCGGTGGTGCTGCCCGGGCTGCTCCAGACCGAGGCGTACGCCCGGGCCGTGCTGACCGGCGGCGGCCTGTTCCCCCGGGGCGACGTCGAGCGGCACCTGGCGGCCCGGCTCGCACGGCAGGGCATCCTCCGGCAGGACGAGCCGCCGCTGTTCACGGCCGTCGTCGACGAGGCGGTGCTGCGCCGGCCGGTCGGCGGCCGGGCCACCATGCGCGAGCAGCTCCGGGCCCTGGTCACCGCCTGCGCCGAGCCGCACGTCCGGGTGCACGTCGTGCCGTCGTCGGTCGGCGCCTACGCGGGCCTGAACGGGCCGTTCGTCATCGCCAACAGCCACGACCACCGGATCGCCGGCTATCTCGACAACCAACTCCAGGGCCAAGTGGTTAGCGACCCCGCGGACATCGCCGCCATGATGGCTGCGTGGGAGAACGTGCGCGGCGAGGCGCTGACCCACTGGCAGTCTGTCGATCTCATCTCGGAGGTGGCGGAGACATGGAGCTGAATGGCGCGCGGTGGCGCAAGAGCAGCCGCAGCAGCGGCAACGGCGGCAACTGCGTCGAGGTCGCCGACAACCTGCCCGGCGTCGTCGCCGTGCGCGACTCGAAGGACCCGGCCGGCCCGGCGCTCGCCTTCCCGCCGGCGGCGTGGCGCGCGTTCGTCGGCCGGATCACCGAGCGCCCCTGACCCGGCGGCGGCAACCAAGCAGCGGCGACCGAGCGGCGGCGGCCCGGGTCGGTATCCGGGGCTGCGGGAAGCTCTCCGCGGCCCCGGACGACCGGTCACCCCTGCGGCGCCGGCGCGGCCTCCAGGGTCGCCAGCGCCCGCCGCAACGCGCCGGCCCGCCCGGCCGGCGTGCGCGCCTTGAGCAGCGGCAGGAAGATCCCGTACCGGTCGCTGCGGCTCAGGGCCTCGAACGCCGCGCGGGCACGGTCGCTGCCCGCGAGCGCCGCGACGAGATCCTCGGGTACGTCTGCGCTGCGCTGCGGGGCGTACGCCGTCGCCCATCGACCGTCGGCCTTCGCGGCCTCGACCTGCGCGCGGCCGGCGGGGCGCATCCGGCCGGCCGCCTCCAGGGCCGCGACGCGGTCGACGTTGACCGCGACCACGGGCTGCCCGGCCGGCGCGGCGAATAGCGCTGGAGGAAGTGCGTCGCGTCCAGGCGGCGGCGGTGGCTGTCGATCCAGCCGTGGCAGATCGCGACGTCGCCGGCCTGCGCCGCGCTCATGGCGACCGCGCCCGAGCCTCTGGGGGGAATCGCCAGCCAGGCTTCGGACCGGGTGCCGTGCGCGGCGAGCCACCGGTCCCACTCGTCGGCGTCCGCGAATCGGATGATCTCGACCTCGTCCACGACTGTCAGCCCTGCCCGGTGAGGATCTCGACGTGGTGCGGGTTGTACATGACGCCCAGCAGGTTGCCGAACGGGTCGACCACGGTGGCGGTCACGAAGCCGCTGCCGCGGTCCTGCGGCGGCTCGTGCGGGGTGGCGCCCAGGGCGAGCAGCCGCGCGAACATGCCGTGCACGTCGTCGACGTGCCAGTACAGGACGACGCCGCCCGGCCCGGACGCCGCGCCCGGCGGCCGGTAGCGGCTGTCGATGAGGCCCAGCTCGTCCTGGTGGTCGCCGAGGCGCCATTCCGCGTAGCCGTCGCGCAGGAAGTACGGCTCGAAGCCGATCAGTTCCGTGTACCAGCCCTTGGCCGCCTGCCAGTCCGCCGCCCAGTAGCTGACGTTGGCCATGCCGCGCAGTCTCGGTGTCTCCGTCATGACCTGACGCTAGGACGGGTTGAGGAACATCAGCTTCCTCAACCTCGGGCAGAATCGGGAAATGCTGGAAACCTCGGTACGGCTCCTGCGGCTCCTCTCGCTCCTCCAGCAGCGGCGCGACTGGTCCGGCGCCGACCTGGCGACCCGGCTGGCGGTCACCACCCGGACCGTCCGCAACGACGTCGACCGGCTCCGGCAGCTCGGCTACCAGGTGGACTCGACCACCGGCCCGGCCGGCGGCTACCGCCTCGGCGCCGGCACCGCGCTACCGCCGCTGCTGCTCGACGACGACGAGGCGGTGGCGGTCGCGGTCGGCCTGCGGGCCGCCGCGGCGGGCTCGGTCACCGGCATCGAGGACGCGTCGCTGCGGGCGCTGACCAAGCTCGAACGGACCCTGCCGGCGCGGCTGCGCCCGCGCGTCGACGCCCTGCGCACCACCACGGTCTCGGCGGCCGGCGGCGGGCCGACCGTCGACGCCGACACGCTGACCACCGTCGCGGCGGCGGCACACCGGCACGAACGGCTGCGGTTCGAGTACGCCGGCCACGGCGGGAGCGCCAGCGTGCGCGACGTCGAGCCACACACCCTCGTCTACACGGGCCGCCGCTGGTACCTGCTGGCCTGGGACACGGACCGGCGGGACTGGCGCACGTTCCGCGCCGACCGGCTGCGTCCGCTGCCGCCGGCCGGACCACGGTTCGTGCCGCGCGAGCCGCCGGGCGGCGACGCGGCGGCGCACGTGCTGCGCGGGGTCCGCTCGCTGGTCTGGGCGTACCAGGCGCGCATCCGGTTCCAGGCGCCGGCCGCCGTGGTGGCCGAGCGGAGCACCCCCACCTCCGGCGAGATCATCCCGCTCGACGACGCGACGTGCGAGCTGGTCACCGGCACCGACTCGCTGCACGACCTGGCCACGTACCTGAGCAAGTTCGACGTCCCGTTCACGGTCCTGGCTCCCCCCGAACTCCACGACCTCCTCCACACCCTCGCCACGCGCTACCTTCGCCGCCCTTCCCCACCCACCCCGGCGATCTCGCACTTCGGGCCCGGGCGAAGGCCCGCATTCCGCCTGAAACGGGGGCCGAAAGTGCAAGATCGCGGGGGTTGACGGTCCCCACGGCGGCGGGGGTGGGCGGGTAGCGTGCGGTGGTTGGTGGCGGAGGCAGGTCCGTCGTACACATGTTCCATCCACAGGCTGTGGACGGCGGAGGGCTCCGATGGGTTATCAGCTCAGCGCGGTCGTCGCGGACGCCGAGCTGCTCCGCGAGCAGACCGCCGACCTCGACCACGCGGTCGTCGGCGAGCTGCGCCAGGACTTCGCGCTGCTGCCGGTCACCCCGCAACTGGTCGAGGAGCTGACCGGGGCGCTGCCCGATTTCTCCGTGGCGGAACGGTCGCCGGCGGAGCCGTTCCACCTGGTGCTCTCGGCCGCCCTCGCCGGGGTCCTCGCGGGCTGGTCGCGGTCGGGTCCGGTGGCGTACCTGGAGGCGGAGTTCGCCGGCGGCGCCGGCTACCAGTCGGCGGTGGTGTGGCTCGGCGGCGGGGTGAGCTGGGGGCCGCGCGTCGACCACCTCTTCGACGGGCCGCGGTCGGAGTGGCCGCTCAACGCCGCGCTCGCCCGGCTCGGCGCGGAGCCCGGCGCGTGGATCGACCCGTTCGCCGAGCTGGGCCTGCACGTCGAGCGGAGCACCGCCGGGTGGCTCGCGCACGGCCGCCGGCGGTTGAGCGCCGACTACTGGGACGAGCTGGCCGACGAGTGGGAAAGCCGGCAATCTGGGGACGAGCAGCAACCTGAGCGCCCCGGCCCCGTTGGGGACTGGGGGATTCTATGAAATTGCGACAATTCGTCTTCATCGCGACGCTGCTGACGGCTGCCTCGATCGCGGGCAGTGGCGCGCGCCCGCAACTGCCCGAAATGGACGGCCGGCCCGCCGGGGCCCTCGACGTGGTCGGCCTGAACGGGCTCCACAACATCGAGTTCGGCGACACCGAGGACGAGCTAACCCGGCGGGGCATCCTGCGTACCGACGTCGACGCCTGCGGCCCGTCACTCGCCGGGCACGGCACGACCAGCCCGATCTTCGTCGATGACCGGCTCGTGCTGCTCTGGCTCGGCGACGCGACGCGCACCCCGGAGGGCGTCACCGCCGGCAGCCCCGTCGACGAGGTCTGGAGCCGCTACCCGTCGGCGCGCGAGCTGGAGGCTCCACACGGGACGCACCGGTTCGACGGGCTGCTCGCCCGGCGGGGCGACCGCGCGTACCTGTTCCTGCACGACGGGCGCACGGTCCGCAAGATCATCGTCGGGTACGCCGAGTGGGCCCAGCGCCTCTTCGAGGAGGGCCACAGCCCCTGCTGAACTCCGCCGGTCGGTCTTCGACACCAGCGGCGTGCGGTACCGCGGCCCGACCGGCTACGCCTTGCGGATGGACCGGGCGTCGACGGGGTCGGGGGCGCGGCAGGCATGTGCAGCGGAGTGCCGGGTATCCGCCGGACATGGCGCGGTACACGAAGCCCGAGCTGAGAGAACAGCTCAAGGAAGAGATCATGGCTTCCGACAAGGGCGGCAGGCAGAGGCAGTGGTCGGCGCGCAAGTCGCAACGGCTCACCAAGGAGTACCAGAAGCGCGGCGGAGGCTACGAGGGCCCGAAGGACGAGCGGCAGAAGTCCCTGCAGCGTTGGGGCGGCGAGCACTGGCAGACCAGGGAAGGCGACACCCGGGCGCGGCACGGCGACGAGACGAGTCGATACCTGCCCAAACAGGCCTGGGAGCAGCTCTCCGACGAGGAGCAGCGCAAGACCGACGCCAAGAAGCGGAAGGAGTCGAGGTCCGGCAAGCAGTACGTCGCCAACACCGAGCGGGCCAGCCGCGCACGCCGGAACGCCACGTCGGTCGGGCGGCTGTCGGAGCTGCCGGTTGCCGAGGCGGCCAAGCTCGTCCGGGGCCTCGACACGGGCCAACTCAAGGCGGCACTGCGGAACGAACGCGACAACAAGGGTCGCAAGACGCTCATCCAGCGGCTGGAGTCGGAACTCGACCGGCGCTGACGGGCGTCCGGGTTACCGCGCCCGCTCGCGTACCGCCGAAACCGGGACACACGCGGAACGCCCGGCCGATCCTCGCGGATCGACCGGGCGTTCTCGCTGTTCACGAGCGGTGGCGGCGGGATTTGAACCCGCGGAGGGCGTAAACCCTCACACGCTTTCGAGGCGTGCTCCTTAGGCCACTCGGACACGCCACCGCCGACGAGGGTACAGGACCGCGGGTCTGGATGCCGAACCGGTATCCCCGCCTCCGGCCTGGCAGGATCTTTGCCATGAGTACGCACATCGGCGCGAAGCCGGGAGAGATCGCCGAGCGGGTCCTGATGCCGGGCGACCCGCTGCGGGCCAAGTGGATCGCGGAGACCTACCTCGAGGGCGCCAGCTGCTACTCGACGGTCCGGGGCATGCTGGGCTTCACCGGCCGCTGGAACGGCGTCGAGGTCTCCGTCCAGGGCTCCGGCATGGGCATGCCCTCCGCCTCGATCTACGCCCACGAGCTGGTCAACGAGTACGGCGTGAAGAGCATGATCCGGGTCGGCTCCTGCGGCGCCCTGACCGAGGACCTGCGGCTGCGCGACGTGATCGCGGCGATCGGCTCGTCCACCGACTCGAACATGAACCGGATGCGTTTCGACGGGCTGATCGACTACGCCCCGGTCGCGGACTTCGGGCTGCTGCGCACGTCGGTCGAGGTGGCCGAGCGGCGCGGCATCGCCATGCGGGTGGGCCCGATCCTGGCGGCGGACGCCTTCTACACCGACCGCCCGGACCTCTACGACAACCTCGCCGACTACGGCGTGCTGGCGGTGGAGATGGAGTCGGCGGCGCTCTACACGATCGCCGCCCGATTCAAGGCCCGCGCGCTGACCCTGCTGACGGTCAGCGACCACATCAAGACGGGCGAGAAGACCACCTCCGAGGAGCGCGAGCAGACTTTCAGCCAGATGGTCGAGATCGCCCTGGACACGATCATCGCCTGATCCCCTCCCCTTCGGCTCCACCGCCCCGTCGTCCGTTGGACGGCGGGGCGGTGTCGTGACGACCGTCACCCGACAAAACTATACGACCGGTCGTGCTTATTTATTAGCCTCTGCCCATGACACTCGACGGACGAGTCGCGCGGGGCGACCGGACCCGCACGGCCGCGCTGGACGCCGCCGTGGTGCTGGCCACCGAGGTCGGCCTGCACGGGCTCTCCCTCGCTCAGCTCGCCGACACGCTCGGGGTCAGCAAGTCCGGGCTGTTCGCGCACTGGCGCTCCAAGGAGGCGCTCCAGCTCGCCACCATCGACCGGGCCGTGGAGCAGTGGCAGGAGCGGATCGTCGCCCCGGCCCTGCGCGCCCCCCGCGGCGTACGGCGGCTCTGGGCGTTGCACCAGGCCCGGATCGACTTCTACGCCGCCCGGGTGCTCCCCGGCGGCTGCTTCTTCGCCAGCACCGACTTCGAGTACAACGCCCGCCCCGGCCCGGTCCGGGACCGGCTCGCCGAGGTGTTCGGCCGCTGGGCCGCGTTCCTCGAACGGCTCGTCCGGGAGGCCGTCGACGCCGGCGAGCTACCCGCCGACACCGACGTCCCGCAACTGGCGTACGAGATCGACGCGCTCGGGATCACCGCCGCGCTGCGCTCCCGGCTGCTGGACCCCGACACCGCCTACCGGCACGCCCGCCAGGGCCTGCTGAACCGCCTACGGGCGCTGTGCCCCGACCCCACCCTGCTACCGGAAGGCCGCTCATGAGCCACGCCATCGCCGACCAGCCCGCCGTCGAGTTCGGTCACGTCGAGCACGTCACGGTGCACTTCGACGACCTCGACGCCCTCGGCCTCCTGCACAACGCCCGGTACGCGGTGCTGCTGGAACGGGCCCTGACGCCGTACTGGGCCGCCCGCGGCGTCTCGTTCCAGGGCGGGCAGCGCAGCGCCCCCGACGTGTTCCACGCGGTACGCGAGTTCACCATCACCTACCGCGCCCCGATCACCGGCACCGGGCCCGTGGCGGTGCACTTCTGGCTCGAACACTTCGGCACCAGCAGCGCCGAGTACGCCTACCAGTTCCGCTCCGTCGACGGCCGGATGGTGCACGCCGAGGGCCGGCGCGCCATCGTCCGGCTCGACCCGGCGACCCTGCGACCCGCCCCGTGGACCGAGACCGCGCGGACGGTGGCCGCCACCCTGCTCCGCCCCGCCCCGGCCCCGGCCTGACGCGGTCAGCGGAAGAAGGCGCGCAGCAGCGCGGCGCTCTCCGACTCCAGGACGCCGCCGTAGACCTCCGGCCGGTGGTTGAGCCGACGGTCGCGCAGCACGTCCCAGAGTGAGCCGGCGGCCCCGGTCTTCGGCTCCCACGCGCCGAACACCACGGTGGACACCCGGGCCAGCACGAGCGCGCCCGCGCACATCGTGCACGGCTCCAGGGTGACCACCAGCGTGCAGCCGTCGAGCCGCCAGCGGCCCAGCCGCTCCGCCGCCCGGCGCAGCGCCAGCACCTCGGCGTGCGCCGTCGGGTCGCCGGTCAGCTCCCGCTCGTTGCGCCCCGTCGCCAGCTCGGCGCCGTCCGGCCCGTAGAGCACGGCGCCGACGGGGATGTCGTCGGAGGCGTCCTCGCCCGCGCCGCCGGGGGGCTCCGCCGGCCCGGTGACCGCGACCTCCAGCGCCCGGCGCATCCACAGCTCGTGCCGCTGCCGCCGGCCGGCGCCGTCCGGGTCGGCCAGCCCCTCGTGCGCGCCGGGCCCGACCCGGCCGACCGAGCCGGGGGTCGGCTGCCCCGGCCGTACGGTCTCCAGCGCCGGATCGGTGGCGTCGGCCGGCTCCCCGCCGCCGGCCCCCGACCGACCCGGCCCGGCGGCACCGGACGGGTCAGACCTCACGCAGCTCCTCGACCTCGTCGGCGCAGCCGAGCATCAAACACACCTCGGCGGTCACGTCGGCGGGCATCATGCCCTCCTGCGCGCAGAGGTTGAGCAGCTTCTGCGCGGGGATGCCCAGGTCGGCCAGGATGTCGGCGTCGCCGACCGGGTCGGCCTCGGGGTCGACGGCGGGCTGCTCGCTCTCCTCGTCGCCGGAGGGGGCCGGGCGCGGCTCGTCGGTGTCGTCCGTCCCCGTCACCGAGGTCTTGAGGTCTCCCACCAGCAGCGCGCCCAGCCGGGACTCCTCCGCGTACGCCGAGTCGGAGCCGAAGACCCGCAGGTCCTCCCCCTCGTCCAGGCGCAGGATCACCAGGTAGGCGTCGTCCGCCTCGACGAAGAGCAGCGACAGGTCGGCGTCCTGGTCGACGTCGCGCAGCCGGTCGGCGACGTCGTCGACGTCGGTGACGCCCCGCAGGTTCACCTCGGCCGCGGTCCAGCCGCCGCCGTCACGCACGACCGCCGCAGCGAAGTACGACACGGTCCCCCCAAAAGCCTCGGCACGCCGACCCGTTACGCGTGCACGTTAGCCGGTCGGGTCGGCAGGCGACCGGTCAACGCCCCGAAGGGCCGGTCAATCCCGAGGAAACTCTCGTCAGCCGGCGACGCGACGGCGGGTGGCGATGAGTTCCCGCAGCCGCTCGCTCCGCACCCGCTGCGGCCGCTCGCGCTGGCGGACGGCCCGGGCACCCGCCAACTCGGCGAGGAGCTGTTGGCGACGACGGCTGCGCTCGGGATCGAGCCGCGGAGTGGTCCAGGCCATACCGCCGAGGGTGCCGAGTCCGGGCGGCCACGTCAAGACGGGATTCGCTGCGCAGCCGGCCCGCGACGCAGCGCAGCCGCGCCCGCCGTGCCGACCCACTCGTGACCGGGGCCTACCAGAGCGGCCAGTCCCCGCTCGACGCCCAGCGCACCGCCACGACGGCCGCGGCGATGCTCCACCCGCCGGCGGTGACGATCGCGACCCCGGTGGCCACCCCCCGGTCGCCGGCGCGGACCAGCAGCAGCGCGGCCAGCCAGGCCAGGCCGCCGGCCGCCACCGTCCACCAGGCGTACTCGGACACGCTGCGGCCGAGCAGGCCGAACAGGAGCAGCCAGACGGTCGCCGCGCCGCCGCCCACGGCGACGCCCACGCCGGTGACCGGGTGCGGCTCGCGGTAGGTGGGCCGCGACGGCGGCCCGGCGGGGAAGAGCCCCGAGGGGGCACGCGGCGCCGGGCGCAGGTCCGGGTCGGGCGGGAAGGCGTACGGTCCGGTCGTCACCTGCGCCTCCCTCTGCCGTGCGGCTCGTCCCACCGTACCGACTCTGTCAGGATGTCCGGGTGCCCCCGCCGACGATCCGACGCCGCCGCGCGCGTCCGGCGTACCCGGTCCTGCTGCTGCTCGTGCCGGTGCTGGCCACCGGCTGCGCGACGAGCCGGCCCGGGACGGCACCCGGCACCCCCCGCCCGAGCCTGCCGGCCACGGCCGCGCAGCCGGCGCCGTCGTCCGCCGCCCCGACCGACGCCGCCGCCCCGACCGGCCCGTCGGCGGCGCCGACCCGCGCCGGGCTGCCGCACGTCTTTCCGGTACGCGCGGCGAACGTCGCCTACCACCCGACCCACTCGGCCTACCCGGGAACGGACATCTTCGCCGACTGCGGCGAGCCCGTGGTGGCGGTGACCGACGGCGTCGTCCTGGAGGTCAGCCGGGTGGACCGGTTCGACAAGCGGGGGCCGCGAGGGCCCTACAACGGCGGGCTGTCGGTCTCGCTGCTCGGCGACGACGGGGTGCGCTACTACGGCTCGCACCTGCGCCGGATCGCCGACGGGATCGACGCCGGCGTGCGGGTGCGGGCGGGGCGGCTGCTCGGCGAGGTCGGCCGGACGGGCAACGCGAACAACGTCTGCCACCTGCACTTCGGCATCTCCCCGCCGTGTACGGGCCGGGACGGCTGGTGGATCCGGCGGGGCGTGGTCTGGCCGGCGCCCTACCTGAACTCGTGGCGGCGCAAGGGCAACCGCGAGCCGGCCGCCGAGGTGGCCGCGTGGCACCGCCGGCACGGCTGCCCGAAGGCGCCGGCGACGACCGGCTGACCGCGCCGCCGGCCGTCCCTGCGACCGGCGGCGCGGGGGCGTATTTTCCATGGAATGAGCGCCCGGGACCCGATCGCCGATCTCCGCCGGATCGCCTTCCTCCTGGAGCGGGCGAACGAAGCGACCTACCGGGTCCGGGCGTTCCGGTCGGCGGCCACGGCCCTCGCCGCGCTACCGGCAAGGGAGATGGCCGAGCGGGCCCGCACCGGCAAGCTCACCGAGCTGTCCGGGGTCGGCGACGTCACCGCCCGCTGCGTCGCCGAGTCGCTCGCCGGCGAGGAGCCGGTCTACCTGCGCCGACTGGTCGCCACCGAGGGCACCGACCTCGACGCGGCGGCGACCGCGCTGCGCACCGCGCTGCGCGGCGACTGCCACACCCACTCCGACTGGTCCGACGGCGGCTCCCCCATCGAGGAGATGGCGCTCGCCGCGGTCGAGCTGGGCCACGAGTACGTGGTGCTGACCGACCACTCGCCCAGACTGAAGGTGGCCCGGGGCCTGACCGCGGACCGGCTGCGCCGCCAGCTCGACCACGTGGCGAAGGTCAACGAGGCGCTGCCGGAGGGCTTCCGGATCCTGACCGGCATCGAGGTCGACATCCTCGCCGACGGTTCGCTGGACCAGGACGAGAAGCTGCTGGCCCGCCTCGACGTGGTGGTCGGCTCGGTGCACAGCGGCCTGAACGACGAGCGGGCGAAGATGACCCGGCGGATGCTGGCCGCGATCGCGAACCCGCACCTGGACATCCTCGGCCACTGCACCGGGCGGATGGTGTCGTCCCGGCCGGCCGGCGTGAAGGGGCCGGGCGACCGGGCGCACCGGCCGCGTACCCGGTCGGAGAGCGACTTCGACGCGGACGCCGTCTTCGCCGCGTGCGCCGAGCGCGGGGTGGCCGTGGAGATCAACTCTCGGCCGGAGCGGCAGGACCCCCCGAAGCGGCTGATCCGCCGGGCCCTGGAGGCCGGCTGCGACTTCGCCATCAACACCGACGCGCACGCCCCGGGGCAGCTCGACTGGCAGCGGTTCGGCTGCGAGCGCGCCGCCCTCTGCGGGGTGCCCGCCGACCGGGTGGTCAACACGTGGGACGCCGACCGGCTGGTCGACTGGGCGCGCGGGCACGCCGCGCGCTGAGCTGTCGCCTCGCCGGCCGCCCCGGGCCGGGGCGCCCGGCCGAGACTGCGGTACCGCTCAGCGTCAGGTGGCCCGCGCAGACCGCGCGGCGACGTCGGCCGGTGCCGTTCAGCGAGGGGTGGCCGGCACGATGGCCGGCGCGGGCGGCGCGGCGGCGTCGGCCGCCGGCCGACGCCGGCCGATCAGGCCCTGCGAGACGGCGACGCCGAGCAGCACGATCAGCGCGCCGACCGGCTGGTGCCAGGTGAGCCGCTCATCGAGGGCGAGGGCGCCGATCAGCACCGCGAAGACCGGGATCAGGTAGGTCACGGTGGAGGCGGTGCTCGCCCCGGCGACCCGGATGTTGCGCATGTTGATGACGAAGGCGAGGCCGGTGCCGAGCGCGCCGAGCGCCAGCACGCTGGCGACCACCTCGACCGAAAGGCCGGTCGGCGCCGGCGGCGCCCCCGCGACGAACGGCGCGACGACCGCGAGCTGGGCCGCCGCCATCAGCAACTGCGCCGCCGAGAGCGAGAGCCCGGAGTGCGTGCTGCCGGCGACGAACTTCTTCTGGTACGGGATGGCGACGCCGTAGCAGGCGGCCGCGCCGAAGCACATCAGCTGCCCGACGAAGTGTGCCCCGCCCACGCCCTGCCAGACGCCGAGCACCACCAGCACGCCGACGAAGCCCAGCGCCAACCCGACCGCGCGGCGGACGGTCAGCCGCTCGGTGCGGAACACCAGCACCGCCAGCGGCAGCACGATCAGCGGAGTGGTCGCGTTCCAGATGCCCGCGAGCATCGACTCGACCCGCTGCTCGCCGTAGCCAAAGAGGGTGAACGGCACGGCGACGCCGAACGCGGCGACCACGGCCAGGTGCGCCCAGACCCGAGGCTCGGTGGGCAACCGGTCACGGAGCACGGCGAGCACCACCAGCAGCGTCACCGCGCCGGCGCCGACCCGGTAGAGGGTGAGGTGCAGCGGATGCAGCTCCTCGACGCCGACCTTGATGAACAGGAAGCTGGAGCCCCAGATCGCCGCCAGCGCGACGAACCCGGGCAGCCAGCTCCGCAGCGCCGCCCGGTCAGGGGTGATATCCGCCGTCACTCCTGACACTCTGCCGCAGCCCCACGACAATGTCCCGCGACTTTCTCCACGTCGTGTCGACCACCACAGCGACCGTCCTACCGGTCGGGATCGCGCCGTCGCGACGCTGCCCCCGGGTGTCTTCGCCGACGGCGGGCCGGCGCGCCGTCACCTGTCCGGACCGGCCGCGCGACCGCTGCCCTGAACACCGCAAACACGCTCGACAACTCGGCAGCCGCGTCGCGTAGGGTCGCAGCGTGGGACGAATCGATGACCTCGCGAACCGGTACGTGGCCGACTGGGCGCCGCTGAGCCCGACCGGCGCCACCTACGTCGGCATTGCCGGCTACGACGGCCAGCTCGACGATCTGTCACCGGACGGATACGCCGCCCGGGCCGGGCTGATCCGACAGACTCTGGCCGACCTGGACGTGACCGAGCCGGAATCAGAGTCGGAACGGACCGCCAAGGAGGCCATGCAGGAGCGGCTCGGCCTCGACCTCGCCCGCTACGAGGCGGGCGAGACGACCAGCGAGGTGAACGTGATCGCCAGCGGCCTGCACGAGGT
Organism: Micromonospora sp. NPDC023814; assembly: GCF_040639595.1. Classification (NCBI taxonomy): domain Bacteria; kingdom Bacillati; phylum Actinomycetota; class Actinomycetes; order Micromonosporales; family Micromonosporaceae; genus Micromonospora; species Micromonospora sp. NPDC023814. The sequence goes on along the minus strand of NZ_JBFAAF010000015.1, from coordinate 17,958 downwards.
CCGCATGGTGTTCGACCTGATGCCCACCGAGGGCGACGACGCCAGGGCCAACATCGCCGCCCGGCTGAACGGCTTCGCGGGCGCGCTGGAGGGCTACAAGGCGACGCTGCGCGAGGCGGCCGCCGCCGGCCACGTCAGCTCCCGGGTGCAGTTGGTCGAGGTCGCCAAGCAGTGCGACATCTGGACCGACCCGGACGGCGACAACTTCTTCCACGGGCTGGTCGAGCGGCTGGGCGCCGACGGCAGCCTCGGTGCCGAGCTGCGCCGGGGCGCGGCGGCGGCGACCGCGGCGACCGCCGAGTTCGGGCAGTTCCTCCGCACCGAACTGGCCCCGCTGGGCCGGGAGAAGCAGGCCGCCGGCCGCGAGCGCTACGAGCTGGCCTCGCAGTACTTCCTGGGCGCCAGGGTCGACCTCGACGAGACGTACGCCTGGGGGTTCGAGGAGCTGGCCCGGCTGGAGGCCGAGATGCGGGCGGTGGCCGCCCGGATCGTCGGCCCCGGCGCGACCATCGACGAGGCGGTCGCGGCGCTGGACGCCGACCCGGCCCGGACCATCCAGGGCAAGGAGGCGTTCCGGGACTGGATGCAGGCGCTCGCCGACAAGGCGATCAGCGACCTGAACGGCACCCACTTCGACATCCCGGAGCAGGTCCGCCGGATCGAGTGCTGCCTCGCCCCGACCAGCGACGGCGCGATCTATTACACCGGCCCGAGCGAGGACTTCTCCCGCCCCGGTCGCATGTGGTGGGCGGTGCCGCAGGGCGTCACGGACTTCTCCACCTGGCGCGAGGTGACCACCGTCTACCACGAGGGCGTGCCGGGTCACCACCTCCAGGTCGCCCAGACCGCGGTCCGCGCCGAGCTGCTCAACCGCTGGCAGCGGCTGCTCTGCTGGGTCTCCGGGCACGGCGAGGGCTGGGCGCTCTACTCGGAGCGGCTGATGGACGATCTGGGCTACCTGGACGACCCGGGCGACAAGCTCGGCATGCTCGACGGGCAGGCGTTCCGGGCCGCCCGGGTGATCGTCGACATCGGCATGCACCTGGAGCTGGAGATCCCGAAGGACAACCCGTTCGGCTTCCACCCGGGCGAGCGCTGGACGCCGGAGCTGGGCTGGGAGTTCATGCGGGCGCACTGCCGGGTGCCGGACGAGAACCTGCGCTTCGAGCTGAACCGCTACCTCGGCTGGCCGGGGCAGGCCCCCTCGTACAAGGTGGGCGAGCGGATCTGGCTCCAGGCCCGCGACGAGGCGAAGGCCCGCAAGGGCGCCGACTTCGACCTGAAGGAGTTCCACCGCCAGGCGCTCGACCTGGGCTCGCTCGGGCTCGACCCGCTGCGCAGGGCGCTCGCCCGCCTCTGAGGTGCGGTGCGGGGCCGGCGGGACACCGGCCCCGCACCGGCGGCACGGTCCGGTTGCGTCGACAAATGCGGCGGATGGCCTACTGTTTGCCGGTGAGCCTGAGCGACGTGCGACGCGACTGGACAAGGCTGGGCGCGGAGGACCCCCTCTGGGCAGTGCTGGTGCAGCCCGGCAAGCGCGGCGGGCGGTGGGACGTCAAGGAGTTCCTTGCCACGGGCCGCACCGACGTCGAGGAGACGGTCCGCTGGTTGGGCCAACTGGACCTGCCCACGCGGTGGGAGCGGGCACTGGACTTCGGCTGTGGCGTCGGGCGGCTGTCACAGGCGCTCGCCGCCCACGCGGATGAGGTCGTCGGCGTCGACATCGCCCCGTCCATGCTCGAGAACGCCCGGAAGCTCGACCGTAGCGACGGCAGGATTCGCTTCGTGCTCAACGACGCGGCCGACCTTAGCCAGTTCCCCGGCGGCCACTTCGACCTGGTCTACAGCGCCCTGGTGCTGCAACACCTGCCGCGTCCCGCAATCGACCGCTACCTGGCGGATTTCCTGCGTGTCCTGCGACCGGGAGGGATCGCCGTCGTGGGGCTGCCGACGGAACCGGCACGCACGGCAAAGGGTTTCATCTGGCAGCTCGCACCCTACCGACTGATCAGTTGGGCGCAGCGCCGGCTGCTCAACTACCCGGCACCGATGCGCATGACGCCGGTGCCGCACGCCGACATGGTGAGCCTGGCAACCAGACATGGGGGCGAGATCGTCGGCCAGCGGCCGGACCTGCCGTACACCGAAGACTGGCGGTGCACCCGCTACGCGCTGCGCCGCCAGTAACTGCCGGGCCGGCGGATCCGCGACAAACGTGGGGCCGGTCGACCCGATGGTCGACCGGCCCCACATGGTTCAGGCGTACCGCTACGTCACGACTCGCTGCGCTGCGTGTGGCGGGGTCCGGACGGCACCGTCGGCTCGTCACGCGGCCCCGCCGCCTGCGACGGAAGGTCGGCAGTCGGTCGGTCATCGGCGTCCACAGCAGCACCGGCCGAACCCTTGCGGTTCGCGCGGATCGCCTGGAACACGCCCAACGCCACCAGAAGCAGGCCTAGGACGCCGAGTGCGATCGGCACCACCAGGGTAAGCAGGTTGATCTGCTGGCGCGCGTTCTTCGCGACCTTCGCCTGCTGCTTCTGGGTCTCCTCGGTGAAGGCGAGCGTCGCCGAGATGATCTTGATCTTGTCCACGCCAGCCGCGTCCCGCAGCGTCTGCAACTGCTCTTCCCTGCCCTTGACGATCACGCCACTGTCGGGCTCCACCCAGAGGGTTCGCTTGTTGGCGTAGTAGCGGCCGGCACTGGCCATCGGCTCGGTGGAGCCGAGAAGGTTGCCGGGGACCTTGATCTCACTGATCTTGATCGGCTCGACCGTCATCTCGAACCTGTAGACGGTCAGCCCTTGCAGCTCTTCGGTGCCCACGTACTGAGCCGGGTAGGCCTGGCGGGCGCTGTTGTCGAAATACTGGTAGGTCTTCTTCTCGGTCCCGAACGGGAACGTGTAGGTCAGACCCTTGTGCTTGAAGGGCGTGCCGTTGATGTCCTCGGCGCAGCAGGCAACCGCCTCCGCCGTGCGGCGGTCGAGGGCCACCCGGTCGGTGCTGACGGTGATCTCCTTGTCGGCCTCGTCGGTCACCCGGACGCCGACGTTGAAGACGGCCCGGTCCTTGTTGCCGGCCCCGACATCGCCCCGCACTGCGCGCACTGCGGTCAGGTTGACGTTACTGCGCTCCGACAGCGTGCCGAAGTCCAGAACTGTAGCGTTCTCGGCCTTCGAATAGGTGACCGAGCTCTGGTCCAGGGGCACCTTGACGAGGGCCGGCGCGACGTACAGCGGCGTAGCGAAAGCCCCAACAATCAGGAACGTGCCCGCCGCCACCAAGACGGCACCCGGCGCAGGTCGCATGTAGCTCCTCCCCATATACAGCTCGACTGGTCGGCTGACAGTACATGATTGAGAGTGTTTTCGGATATGGTCCGACTCGGCGTCCTGAGCCGCACCAATCCGGCGGGAAGCAGCCTCGCCGTCGCCCCGCCCACATGGGATGTTGAGGAAATGTGAGCCCTTCTGTCGAGTCGGACCGAAGCAGTGAGGGAGGGCGGACGCCCGCTCCGAGTGCCCGCGGTTCCGAAGGATGGTTGCCCGCCCTGGACGGGCTACGCGCCCTGGCGGTGGCTGGCGTCCTCGTCCATCACGTCGCCTACCTGAGCGGGTTGACCACCTCGGTGGGGCACGCCGGTGGGCTGCTGGCCCGGCTGGACGTCGGCGTGGCACTGTTCTTCGCCATGTCCGGTTTTCTCCTGTACCGACCATTCGCGCTCGCCGCCATTCACGCGCGACCGGAGCCTTCCGTACAGAGATACCTGTGGCACCGCGCGCTGCGCATCCTGCCGGCCTACTGGGCAATGGCGGTTGTCGCACTCGTCTGGCTCAACATCAATTACCTCCGGTCAGTCTGGGACTGGACGATTCCCCTGTTTCTGGCGCAGATTTATCAGCCATTGCGGCTGCCCGTCGGGATGGAACAGACCTGGAGCCTCGCCACTGAGGTGGCGTTCTACGCGGCGCTGCCGGTCGTCGCCGTGCTCGGTCGACGCCTGGGTGGCCGCACCCCACAGGCTCGCGCACGTCGTCAGTTGGCGCTCGGCGCCGGGCTCGTCCTAGCCGGCCTCACCTGGAACGGGTACACCCACGGGCCGAACTCGCCACTGCCGCAACTGGCCGTGCTCTGGCTCCCCGCGTACCTGGACTGGTTTGGGATCGGGATCATGCTGTCGGTCCTCGCGGGCTGGCCTGCCGGCACCGCCCCGGGCGCGATCCGCGTCTCGCCGGCGCCCTCCCCGGACGGCACGCCCCCGACCGACGGCGACCTGTGGAACGCCACTCCCCGCGGGCTGCGCACCGTCATGATCGCCCCTGGGACGTCCTGGCTGATCGCCGCCGCCCTGCTCTGGATCGCCAGCACCCCGATCGCTGGTCCCCGCTCGGTTGAACCCGCCACGCCTACCGAGGCAATCACCGAACACCTGATGTTCCTCGCGATGACCTGGTGCGTGATGGCCCCGCTCGTCGGCCCAGGACCGGGCGGCCTACCTCGTCGGATCCTCAGTCATCCCTGGTCCAGGTTCCTCGGCCGGATCTCGTACGGCGTCTTCCTCTGGCACCTCCTCGCCCTCGAAGCCTGTTTCCGGCTGCTCGGGTTCACCCGGTTCGACAGCTCGTTCGGAGTGCTGCTGGTGCTGACCGTGGCCCTCACCGTTCCGGCGGCGATCGCCAGTTACCACCTGATCGAGCGGCCGGCGCAGCGGCTCCGGCGGCTCGTAGGGCGGCGGCCGCCGGCCGTGCGGAATCCGCCCGGCCGGCCCTCGATCGATGCCAACGCGGAGTCCGGCGGTCCCAACCAGGTCCCGGTCCTCCAAGCCGCGGCGTCGGGCCCGGCCGAGCAGCCAACCGGGTCGCCGTATCTGGTGCCGGTCATCGACCCGACGAAAGCGCAGCGCCAAGGCGGCGACCGCGACGAGGAGCAGGCCAGTCGGGATCGCGCCGAGTAGCGCGGCGAGCGGTTCCGAGCCGATCCCCGGCAGCCACCACCGCGTGGTCCCGTGCATCGTGAGGCCGAGGACGGCTGGCACCCAGGTCCAGGCGGGAGCGGGCGCACGCCGTGGGTGCAGGGCGACGAGCAGGAGTGCGCACCCGAGACCCACCGGCCCACCCAGCAGGGCCGGCACCCCGACGGCGAAAAGGGGCGCGGTCGGCATCGTCACCGGAACCGCTGGCACCACAGGGTGCCACGGCCGGCGACGGGCCGGAACCACCGCCGCGACGACCAAGGCCAGGAGCAGGACGACCGCGATCCGTAGGACGAGGTGGTACTGCACTCCGGGCGTGAAGACCAGTTCGACCCGACCGCCGTCCCCGGCCGGCACGTGCCAGGCCTGCTTCCAACCGTCGACCCGTACCGGTTCGAGCCGAACGCCGTCGAGCGAGGCCCGCCAGCCCGGGTTGGCGTTCTCTGGGACAACCAGATAGCCGCGTGTACCGGACCCCACCTGAAGCGTCCGACGCTGGTCGTTCCAGCTGATCACCCGCGAGACACGCACGTACGGCTCGTCGTCCCCCCGCGCGGTCATCGACCGGCCCGCCGTCGTGCTGGTCAGCAGCACACTTTCCACCACGAAGCGGTCCGCCGGGGCGAAAACCTCGTTGGGCCCCCGCCGCAACGCCACCGGGGTCGGAACGGCGCGCGGCCGGGCGCGGGACTCGACCGCGCAGGACCGGTACGGCAGGGGCCGTAGGTCCCGCAGGTCACGAAGGGTTCCGGACATCGTCGTCGGCACCCGGGTTCCATTGACGACGATGATCGGCCCGGCACCACAGGGCAGGGTCACCTCGCGGGCGAGATCGCGGGGCCGGTTGGCTTCCGGCACTCCTTGGACGTCCATCCCGCTAAGCCCCAGCGGCAGGGCCTGTGGCTCGAACAGCGCTGTCGACCGGCTGACCCGCGGCACGGTCGAGGTCACCGCGACGACGAGGTTGCGGGTGTGCAGCGCGGGGAAGCGGACCATGCCGTCCAGGCCGACCGTCGTCTCGCGGATCCCGTCGTCACCGGTGATCCGGACCGTCTTCGGCGGCGCGCCGACGAGGCTCGGAGCGAAACGCAGCCGCACCCAACTCACCTTCCGAACCTTGGCCCACCTCAGTTCCATCGTGGGCTGCGGATCATTCGGGTCCGCCCACCAGGACGTGCCGTCGTCTCCGTCGCCCAACGCCCTCCCGGAGGCGACCGGATCGGAGAACCACGCGCTCGACGTGGCGAACACCGGCCCAGCCGCCAAATCGTCGTACGCCGCGAGAGCGGTGGCCGGGTTCGGCCGGGCCAGGCCGATCACGTGGGCGGTTGACGCCGCCGGCAACTCAAAGCGGCGGGGCAGTAGAGCGGATTCCTCGCCACGGCGGATCAGGTCGGGGGCGCAGACGTAGTGGTCGCCGGCGACAGTGCAGGCCGACCGTCCGTCAGGCTTGCGGGCGAGAGCGACGACCTCCGGCGAGCCGGCGGAGGCGGGCAGCGCCGGCATCCGCAGAAATCGTCCGGAATGCACGCCCGGGACCCGCAGTTCGCGGATCCCCGCCCTGCGCCCTGGAACGTCGTGGTCGGCCACGCCATCAACCGTCACCCGCAGCCAGGTGGTGAGACCCGACGGCAGCGCCAACCGGATCGGTGCCCGTCCGGCGGTGGCCACCCAGTGCACGAAGGAACCACCCGCGGTGCTGACCCGGACCCTGGTCACCGGCGCCCCGATCAGCTCGTCGTCGATCACCTGGATTTCCACCGACTGCGCCTGGATCTTGCCTTGGAACCGAACCTCCAGCCACTGGCCCACGGGCTTGCGCGCGCCGTCCGACAGCCAAGCCGTGCCCGTGTCACCGTCGACGGCCGCGAACGGCAACGCGGACGGGTCGCGCAGCCCGGCCGGACCCGCGACATCGGCCGCGCTGGACGATGCCCGAACGTCGGCCACCCCGGTGTATCCGGCCGTGGTCAACGACGACCGCCAGCCAGGTTCGAGGATGTCGTGGACCACGCGCGGCTGCTCGGGTCGGTCGTCGGGGGTGAACGTGCGTGAGGTGTTGCCCCGGACCAGCCCGAAGTCGACCTCCCGGCTGCGGAGGCTGTCGGCGAGGACGACACCCGCGTCTGTGGATGCCCCGGCGTCGCCATCGAGGATCACCGGCCGGTCGCCGAGCAGACCCGCGTCGGCGAGGTCGAGCAGTGTCTCCGGTGCACCGACCAGGTTGAGCGGCTCGTCCGCGTCCGTGAGGGTCGCGCGCGCCGCCGGCACGTCGACCTGGTAGATCTCCACCGCCGGGTACGGCCGGTGCAGCCCGTAGTCCCATGCGCCACCGAGGTCTGGCTCTGCCCCGACCGTCGGCCCGAAGTGCGCGACCCGCGACAACCCGGGAGCGCTGTCCAGCGTCCGGTGCACGAGCACGGGCCAAGCGGTGGCGCCGAGGGCCGGCCGGAGATCGTTGCGGACTAGCAGGTAGCGCACCCCGAGCCGGCCGAGGACGTCTGCCAGCCCCGGCGAGGCGGCACCCGTCGCCAGCCGCGCGTCGATCGCGGAGAGCAGCCGGGCGTTGCCTGCCGAGCCGGCCGGCACCAGCGAACGCACCGCCCACCTGGACTCCGCCAGGGCCTGAATCGGCTCGTCCATCGGGCGGCCCCAGCCGTACTCGGCGAAGTTCGACCCGGGCACCAGCAGCGTCGTGCTGTGCCCGGCGTTGCGGTCGAGCCACCCGGCAGCCTGTCGCCAGTGCTCGGGCAGGGCCGGAAAGCCGCCACCGGCGGCGAGTCCCGCGGAACCCGCTCCGGCGGCGATCGCGAACACCGCGGCGGCGGTGACGATCACCGCGGCGCGGCGGGGTGCCATCTCGGCGGGCCGTGGAAGGCGACGGATGGTCGCCACCCGGCCGGCGGTGTGCAGCATGTGCGCGGTGGCCAGGGCCAGCGGCAGGCGGAGGACGACGTCAAACTTGTGCAGGTTTCGCAGGGCGGCGAGCGGGCCGTCGAGGACCTCCCGCACCGTCGGGCCGAAGGCCGCTCCCACGTCCGACACGTTCCCCGCCGTCAGGCTGAGCAGCCCCGCCACGGCCGTGATTCCCAGGAAGCGCCGCTCCGGCAGGTCCCGGCGGGCGAGCCCGGCCAGCCCGACGCAGGCGACGAGGCCGGTGAGGACAGCCAGCCACGGCACCGTCGCGAACGCCCACCCCGCACGCCACCAGGGCACCCCGTCGACGGCCAGGTAACCCACCCAGTGGGTTGCGCCGCGAACGGCCTCCGGGACCGTGGTGACGCTCGTCGTCACCGCCGCGCTCTCCGTGTAGGGCAGGAACGGGAAACCGTGGCGTTGCAGGAGCAGCAGCGGTGCCAGCCACCAGAAGGTCGCCGCGACCAGCGCCGCAGTCCACCAAGCGAACAGGACGATGCGCCGCCGTCCCCGCGCACACGTCAGGACGAACAGGAACGCCGGCAGCACGGCGCACGCCGCAGCGGCCCCGTTCGCGCCGCCCATGCAGACCACCGCCAGCCCGCTGAGCATGGCCGCCCGCCGTAGGGAGCCGCCGGCGGCGCCCCTGACCAGGGGCAGCACCACCCACGGCGCGACGCAGTAGGGCAGCAACTCGAGCGACACCGTGCCGACCAGGGTCAGCGCGCGAGGGGAGAGCGCGAACACCGCGCCCGCGACCAGCCGGGACGCCGGACCACCCAGGTCGAGGGCGCGGGCGAGCCGCACCGTCCCGGTGAACGCCACGCACAGCAGGGCGGCCATCCACAGCCGCTGGACGACCCACGCCGGGAGGCCGACCGCATCACCGAGGAGGAAGAACGGCCCCATCGGGAAGAAGTAGCCGACGGCCTGGTTCTGAAGCGTGCCGAACTGCCACTCAGAGGTCCAGAGATCGGAGGCCCGGGTGAGGAAGCCTGCGGGATCCACGGCCATGTCGAGCTTCGTGTCGGGCACTATGAGGCCGGGCTCCTGAGTGATGCAGAGACCGACAAGGGCGAGGCAGATCAGCACCTCGCGCAGGCGCCACACCGCCGCGTACGCCGAGGCCGACGAGGTGCCGGAATCGCGCAGAGCGGCCCACCACCCAGTCAGCACTGCCGTTCCGGAGCTCCGGTGAGCAATTCCTCCGTGGTGGCCTCCTGCTGGGTCACCGCGTCGTCGGGGACGCCGGCCCGGACCAGCACCTCCCGGACCGCCGCCGCTTCCGCGCCGGGAACCAGGACCCACAGCCGGTCCCGCTCGACCACCAGGTGCCGGGTGCGCGGAAGCAGGGGCGCCACCCGGGCCAACAGGCCCTCCGGCTGGTCGGTCCGGACCACGAGGCATGCGTTCCCGGGCGACCACGGCACCGCGCGGGGGCCGAGCATGTCCGCCAGCACCTCCCGGACCCGCCGGCCGGTGTCGGCCCAGCGGAACGAGCCGCTCCACCGCCGACAGTCGGCGGCCGTCCGGGCGGCGTTCTCGGGCACCGCGAGCCAGTCCAGCGCGCGGTCCAAGCCGGCGGCCAGGTTGCCCGTCGGGTCCTCACCGTCTGGTACCAGCCATCCGGTCCGCCCCGGTCGTACGGCGTCGCGCAACCCGTCCACGTCGAAGGCGACCGTCGGCAGCCCGGCGGCCGCGGCCTCGACGACGACAAGCCCCCATCCCTCGCCCCAGGAGCCCGAGACGTGCAGCCAGGCGGCGTCCATCAGCGCGTCCCGATCGGCGGCTGGCAGGAAGCCGTGGACGGTGACCGCGTCGTCCAGGCCACGCGCGGCGACATGGCGCCGGATCGTCCCCACGTCCGGCCCGCTGCCCACGACGTCCAGGTGCAGTTCGGGTCTGAGGTCGCGAAGTCGGCCGACGGCGTCGACCACCAGGTCCACCCGCTTGTGCCGGGTCACCCGGCCGACGCAGACGAGCCGGGGCCGAGCGTCCCGCTTCCTGTCGGCGTCGCCACCGGGGGCGGTGGGCGCGCCGGCCTCGTTGGGTACGACGGCCCCGTTGGGTACGACGACGACCGGCCCCACCCACCGCAGCCGGTCCCGCACAGCGACGGCGGTGGACGGGGAGACCGCGAGCATCACCCCCGTCCGGTAGACCCGGCGGGCGACAGGTCCCTCCAGCCACGCGCCGAACCGGCCGACGACCGGGCCGAAGTACAGCCGGAACTGCCGGTCGTGCACATGGTGGATCACGCAGACCACCGGCACGGATCGGGGCAGCACCAGCGGGCTGAAGAAGGGGATCCCGTTCTGGCAGTCGACCACGGCGTCGAACCGGCGCCGACGTCGCAGCAACCAGCTCAGCACCCGGGGATAGATGCTCCACCGGCCGCCCACCCGGACGATCCGGATGCCCTCTCGAATCACCTCGGCGCTCTGCCCGGCGGGGCGGGCGGTGACGAAGGTGACCTGTGCTCCGGCGGCGACCAGGTCGCGGGCGACCTGCCAGGCGTAGACCTCGGCGCCACCCGCGTCCGGATGCCAGGGATCCTTCCAGTTGAGCACCACGATCCGGCGCCCCGCCACGTCGACGTCGCTGGTGGATTCGAGGACGGTGACGGTCCGGGCGTTGCGACCGCTCACGGTCGCACGCCCACCGTGGCGGCGCCACCGGTCATGTCCGGGGGCACCGAGAGACCGACGACCGACAGCGCTGGGACGGTCTCGACCTGCCGTAGCCGCCGACGGATAACCGCAACGTCCACGAAGCTGCGCCAGCCGTGGCGCACCGGGGAAAAACGCGAGCCGGGCACGTCCACCCAGTTGACCGGAATCTCCACCAGCCGTGCTCCGGCACGCTCGGCGCGTCCCAGCACCTCCACGTCGAAGGCGAAGCCCCCGCAGCGCAGCGGCTCGAAGGCCCGCCGTGCGACATCGGCGCGGAAGAACTTGAACCCGCACTGCGTCTCGCTGACGCCCCGCACCACCTGCCGGACAGCTCCCCGGAATGCCACCGCGCCCCACCGCCGCAGGACGCTGTGCCGGTCCTGGACCACCGACTGCGGGTGCGCGCGCGATCCCACCACCGCGTCGGCACCGCCGATGAGAAGGCTCAGCACGTGCGCGAGGTGGTCGGGTGCCGTGGCCAGATCCGCGTCGCAGAAACCCACATAGCTCGCGTCGGAGGCCAGCATCCCGGTCCGCACAGCGAACCCCTTGCCACGGTCGACGCAGTGCAGGAGCCGGACGGGCACTGCGCTGGGAGGCGTGGCAGCCACGACATGGGCGGTCTCGTCGGTGCTCGCGTTGTCCACGACGGTCACCCGGCAGGGGACGCCGAGGCCGGCCAGCGCCTCTCGAAGCAGCAACAGGGTCTGGGGCAGGCGCCGCGCCTCGTTGTAGGCGGGCACCACGACGTCGAGGACGACGGTGCCTGACGACACGTCAGGAGGGCGGACCTCCATGAAGGGCCGTCAACGCTCGCCGTACACGATGATCGGCTGTTCGACGTTGGCCGGGGTGGTGTTCCCGACGTACGACGTCCCGAGCGACACGACCAGGATGCCCAGCACCGCCCCGATGGCCGCGGCGACGACGGCGGTGAGGAGGGGATTGAAGGATGCCTTCATTGACGATCCTTTCGACAAAAGTGACCGGACAGTAGCACGTGTCGGCGGCGAATGGAGGGGCGCAGAAGGGCGAGCAGCAGGGTGCCCCCGAGTACCGAATAGCCCAGGGCAGGAGCAATGCCGACAGTCCTGCCGGAGGCGGAAGAATCGCCGCCAGACAGGCGTAGCAGCGTCAGCGTCGGGTCCCGCCGGACGACTTCCGCGCTGCCGAAGCGGGCCTGGTCCTCCGCGCCGCCGGGCTGATCGGTCTGAACGAGCACGTATCGGACGCCATGGCGACGGAGGGCAGGGCCCGGATCGCCGGGTGCCGCGAGGAGAGCCGCCACCCGATCGGCCTCAAAGCTCTCGCCACGGATCCGGGTCCTCCCGACCAGCACGTCCTGGTCGCCGACAACCGGTCGACGAAACGCGCGCGGGGCCGGGTCGAGCACGGGCACGTCGCCGGCCCACCGGTAGGCGCGGAACGACGACCAGGGCAGCGAGACCACGCTCCCGGCGACGGGGTCGGCGTTCACCACCGCCCGTACCGCTGCCCACTCCGCGGGGTAGGGGACCGTGTCGAGCTGACCACCCAGGCCCCACGCCATGCCTGGCAGAAGCAGGACCGGAGCGACCGCCACCAGCAGGGCGAGCGCCCGAACGGCCGCCGCCACCAGAGACTCCACGAGCATCCCGAGGCCGACCGCCTGCAACAGCGCGAGCGGGGCGAGCAGCCGGGTACCGTCCCGGACGGCGCCAGTCGCGGGAAGGTGCATGACGAGAGCGACCATCAACCTCTCGCCCATCGGCCAGGCCGCGACGACGGCGATCGCGGTGCCGAGGGCGGCCCCAGAAAGCAGTCCCCACCACGCGGCGGGCGGCCAGCGGCGACGGGCCAGGAGAAACCCCCAGGCCGCCGACGCGGCGAGCGCGAGCGCGAGCAGGGCAACCGGCCACTGGTCGCGCCCGAACGGAACCGCGTGCCTGCTCCAGATCCCGCCCAGCGTGACCACGCTTCCGAGCACCCCGAGCGGCGTGTCGGCCCGGGCGGCGAAGGCCGCGACGCCGCGCTCGTCGATGGCGAGCACGCCGTCCCGGTGCGCCAGGGCCATCAGCCAGGGGGCCGTCAGGCCGGCCAAGACCGCCGCACCCGCCAGCAGCGCCCGCCAACGGCGGGCCAGGGCGAGAGCCGGCCCGCAGGCAAGCGCCGCGGCCAGCACCAGCGCCGGCCCACCCACAACGACCGCGAGCCCACCGGCCACGGTGCCGCGCCGGCCCGGTCCGGCGGCGTCCGCCGGCCGCCGTACCACGCCGAGGACCCAGGCGTACGCCCACGGCAGAGCGGCGTATCCCGCGACGATGGCCCATTGCCCGAGATGCAGTCGTCCGTACACCCAGGGGTTCCAGACGTAATAGAGGCCGGCGGCGATACGAGCCACGGGATGGCCGACCGGGGCCAGCCGGGCGGCGCCGACCGCCGCCAGGGCCAGTGCGCCCCCGAGGAGCACCTTCTCCGCGACGTCCGCCGGCACCAACTGACTGAGGCCCACGGCGAGGAACTCGCTGGGCACCGCGCGCGGCAGTTCGGAGCCGCTGCCCCAGACGACCGCGCCAAACGGCGGTTCGGGGACGAACACCAGGTCGTACCGCAACACGAAGCCGCTGGGGAGGACCGGGCCCAGGATCGCCACGACCACGCCGAGGCCAAGCACCGCCTCCGGCCACCAGCGACGGCACCAGGCGACGACCCTGGGCCATGCGAGCCCTGGTGACGGTCGGCGCACGAGGACCCCCACAGTGTTCCGCCGTCGACCGCTCCGGACACCCGATCGGCACTCTCTAGGCACGGGTCGACGCTGGCGGTAGTTTGCCAGACGACCTCGATGAGCGGCTCGCGGCGACGGTGTGTCGCTCCGGGCGACAACCGTCCCGCACGGCGGAACCGACATGAGGCGCGATGACTGAGACGACAGCCAAGCCGAACATGGGCCGCATGGGAGCGTCCGGCGCCTCCGTGGCGGTCGCGGCGATGGTGACGAATGGGCTGGCCTATCTGGTGCCGATGCTCGGCGCTCGCCACCTTGCCGTCGAGGAGCTCAGCGTCCTGGCCACGGTGCTCGCGCTCGTCGCCATCGCCAGCGTCACCGGCACCGGGCTGCAGATGGCGGTCGCCGTGCACCGGGCCCGCTACCCCGGCGCGCCGACCACTCGGGTCACCGTCGTCACCACGGCCGTCACCGGCATGGCCATCGTCGCCGCAGCACCGCTGCTGATGATCGCCCTGCGCCTGTCCGCCCAGGTCGTGGCCCTGGCCGCAGCCATGACCTTCGCCGTCGTCCTGGCCGGTGGCTGGCTCGGGGAGCTCCAGGGCGACCAGCGATTCCACCGTCTCGCCGCTGGCATGGGGGTGCTGGCCGTCGGGCGCTACGCCGGCATGGTCGTAGCGCTCGTCCTTGGTGCGGATGTCATCGCCACGCTCCTCGCCGGCATGGTGACCGGGTACGCCGCCCTGCCGATCCTGGCCTGGATCGCGCGCCCCGACCGCCAGCGGACAGCGGCGGACAGCGCCGTCGAGACCGCGAACACACTGCGGATCCGGCAGGTCCTGAGTGCCGGCACGGCCGCGCTGGCGATGCTCGTGGTGTCGTACGCCGACCTGATCTTCGCCCGCCAACTGCTTCCGGCGTCGGAGTCGGGCGCGTACGCCGTCGGCGCGGTGCTCACCAAAGGCGCGCTGTGGGCGCCGCAGGTAATCACTGTGCTGGCGCTTCCCCGGCTGGCCGTCGGGGACAGCCGTGCCCGAACGGTCGCTCTCGCCGTCGTCGGCGCCTGCGGCGTCGTGCTCGTCGGAGCCTCGGCCCTGGCTGGCGGACTCGCGTTCCGCCTGGCGGGCGGGGCGAACTACGCACAGTTGGACGGCCACGCCCCGTACTTCGCCGCCACCGGCGCGCTGTACGCGCTGGTGTTCGTCCTCGTTAATGCAAAGATCGCGGCCGGAACCCGGTGGCCCTCCGCGCCCTTGTGGGCCGCGACCGCTGGCCTCGCTGTCATGGCGGTCCTCGTCGCGCCGCGCACCTTCGAGGGGATCATGTGGAGCGCCGTCGCCACCGCCGCGTTCGCGTTCCTCGTGACGCTTCTCAGCTCGTCGACAGCCAGCCGTGGAGCAGGTGGTGGTCGATCGAGTCGACCCGGCCGAGCGGCCACCCGGCGGCCACCCGCTCGCGCAGCTCGTCCCGGGTGAACCAGCACGCCTCCAGCAGTTCCTCGCCGTCCACCCGCACCTCCTCGGACGCGGCCGTGGCCCGGAAGCCGACCATCAGTCCCGCCGGGAACGGCCACGCCTGCGACCCCACGTACGTCAGGTCGGTCACCGTCACCCCGGCCTCCTCGGCCATCTCCCGCCGGACGGCGTCCTCCAGGCTCTCGCCCACCTCCACGAAACCGGCGAGCGTCGAGTACGCCCCCTCCCGCGCACCCGCGTGCCGGGCCAGCAGGCAGCGGTCCGGTGCTCCGGGCGCCTCGACCAGCACGATGACCGCCGGTTCGATCCGGGGAAAAAGGAGCCGGCCGCAGTCCACCCCGGTGCAGGACCGGACGTGTCCCCCGCCCCGGGCGACGGCCGACGCCCCGCAGGCGCCGCAGAAGCGCTGCTGCCGGTGCCAGTGCAGCAGCCCCCGCGCGTACGCCTGGACGGCCGCCTCGGCCGGACCGAGCCGGCCGACCAACGCCCGGACGTCCACGGCGGCGCCCGCCCCGGCCGCCTCGACGGCGGCGGCCTCGGACCGGCTGGAAAGGTCCACCGCGAAGACGGCCGACGTGTCGTCGCCCATGCCCAGGAAGGCGGTCTCGTCGGCGAGGGCGAGCACCCCGGCCGCCAGGTCGCCGGTCAACCGCACCGGCACGTCCTCCGCAACCAGGCACCGGTCCCGCCAGAACGGCAGGACGACGCTGCCCGGGTCGGCCATCAGCGCCGCGATCCGCTCCGGGTCGGCGCGCAGCTCCCCCGCCCGGTCCAGCCAACCGCCGCCGTACGCCAGGACCGCCTCGTCCGCTCGCATGCCCCTACCGTGCCATGACCGCCGCCGCGCCGCGCACCCGGGCAGCCCCCGCCGACACGCCGCGCGACACGCGCTGCCGCAACGGGAGGGGCGCAGACTGCCGCCGCGCCGGGCCGTTGGTTACCGTAGGTGTCTTCCGGGCGGGGCGAGCGCTCCCCCCTTGTGGTATGCCCCGATCGAGGTGACCGTGACGCTGTACGGCGAGAAGAACCCACCCGCCGACGACCGGCCCACTGTGCAGGTCACCGCGGTGACCTGGCCGGGTGACGAGCCGGAACCCGTCGTGCCCGCCGGCCGACCGGGCGGGGGGTCCCGGTCCCGCCGGGTCCGCCTGCTGCTCGCCGCCGGTGTCGCCACGGCGGTGCTGGCCTCCGTGGCGGGGGTGGGTGCCTACGCGTACGCCGGTGACGTGCCCCGCGGGACGACGGTGCTCGGGGCGGAGCTCGGCGGGAAGAGCCGCGCGGACGCCGCCCGGGAACTGCGGGCGGCACTGGACCGCCGCGCCGGCGAGCTCGCGGCCCCCCTGTCGGTACGCGTCGGCGAGCGGACCGCCGAGATCGTCCCGGCCGAGGTCGGCCTGGCGGTCGACGTCGACGCCACCGTGGCGGCGGCGGCCGAGGCGGACGCGCACGCGGTCGACCGGCTCGTCGGGTCCCGCGCGGTGCAGCCGGTGGTGACCGTGGACGTCGCCCGGCTCGACACCGCCCTGAAGAAGGTGGTCGGCGACCAGGGCCGGAAGATGACGATGCCGGCGATCACCTGGAAGGGCACCACGCCGAAGGCGGTGCACCCGAAGCCGAGCCTCGCGCTGGATCCGGAGCGCTCCGCGCAGGTGGTGCGGGAGGGCTGGCTGAGCCGCCAGCCGGCGACCGTGCCGCTGGTCGAGACGCACCCGGCGACCACCGCCGAGGAGGTGGACCGGCTGGTCGCCGAGCTGGCGGAGCCGGCCGTCGCCGCGCCGGTCACGCTCACCACCGACAAGGGATCCGTGCAGATCCCGCCGAAGGCGATCGCGAGGAGCCTGCGGTTCACCGCCGACAAGGCCGGCAAGCTGACCCCGCAGGTCGACGTGAAGCGGCTGCGCGCCGCGCTCGGCGACGACCTGGCGACGATCGAGGTGCCGCCGAAGGACGCCCGGATGACCATCTCCGGGGGCAAGCCGAAGGTCGTTGACGGCAAGCCGGGGCAGCAGCTCGACAGCGCCGCCCTCGGCCGCGACCTGCTGGCCGTCCTGCCGAAGACGGAGGACCGCAAGGTCACCGGTGAGCTGAAGCCGGCCGAGCCGGAGCTGACCGCGGAGAAGCTGGCCGGGCTCGGCATCAAGGAGCGGGTGTCCACGTTCACCACCCGGTTCACCGGTGGGCTCTCCTCGCCGCGCAGCCAGAACATCATCACGATCGCCAAGGACGTGGACGGCACGGTCGTACTGCCCGGCGAGACGTTCTCGCTCAACGGGCACACCGGTGAGCGCGGCTACGCCCAGGGCTACCGGGACGCCCCGGTCATCCTGAACGGCAAGCTGGTGCCGGGCGTGGGCGGCGGCACCTCGCAGTTCACCACCACGCTGTTCAACGCGACCTACTACGCGGGCCTGGAGGACGTCGAGCACAAGCCGCACTCGTACTGGTTCAGCCGGTACCCGGCGGTCATCGAGTCGACCATCTTCTGGCCGGACCTGGACTTCAAGTTCCGCAACAACACCGAGTACGGCGTCCTGATCGACACCTCGTACACGTCCAGTTCCATCACGGTGTCCATCTGGAGCACCAAGATCTGGGACAGCGTGAAGACGGAGTACAGCCCGCGGCGCAACATCACCCAGCCGAAGACCGTCTATCTGGAGCCGGGCCCCACCTGCATCCCCGCCAGCGGCAGCCAGGGCTTCACCCAGGACGCCTTCCGGGTCATCAAGAAGGACGGCAAGGTCGTCAAACGGGAGAAGTTCACCTGGCGCTACGACGCCGAGCCGCGCTTCATCTGCGCCCGCGAACCGTCCTGACGTCCGTCCCACTCCCGCACGTCGCTGCCCCGCCTGCCCCGCCGGCGGGGCAGTTTCCTTTCCGGCGTACGCACACCCCGCGCTGGCTCTGTTCTCACCAGGCGGCGGGCTCGGGCCGGGTGCGTGACTCCTTCGCTTTGATCGGCCGGGCGTGGTGTGGGCCTGCCTCAGTTCGCGTCCCGTTGATGTGGCGCGCCCAGGTGGGTGGGGGGTGGCGTGCTGCCTGAGCGTTTGTTGCGGTGTCGGGTGGGTGGGGTGTGCGCTGCCGAGCGTTTGTTGCGGTGTTGGGTGGGTGGGGGTGGGGCCTGGTAGGTCAGCGAGGTGGGCGGCGGTGGTGGTGGCGACGTCCGGGCCGGGGTTGACCGGCAGGAGCCGAAACATCCTGGCTTGGGCGTCAGTG
>NZ_JBFAAF010000014.1:0-133362 GCF_040639595.1 Micromonospora sp. NPDC023814 | reverse complement strand
GCCGTCCGCCCTGCTCACCAGGCGTGTTGGGCAGTGTCACGATGATCCTCTTCCTGTCTCCCAGCAAGCCTAGCTTCACCGGGGAGGCTGCCTCATCTCAGCCTGGCAGACAGGGGAGCCGAGGCTGAAAGTCGCGATACCGGCAAACCGGCCACCGCTAATTGATCATCGAGACATGGCCACGCCCCCGGCAACACGCCCCGAGAGGCGGCCCAAAGCCGCGCCTCGCCGACTCAGGGAGACGCCCGCCGCCGCGTCGGAGCCGCAACGACGACCGTCACCGACAGCGACGCCGAAGCTTCCCCAACCACGCCGGCACGGCTTACCGGCTCGCCGCCCGCGGTCATCCGGTCATCGCGGGACCTCGCCGCACCCTCGCCGGTTGCGCCCCCGGTAGACGACGGCAGCATCCAACCCGACCACGTGAATGTTGGTCAGCACGGACGCAAGCAGCAGACGCGTCACCCTCGACGAGGACGCCGCGGGCCGACGGCGACCTTCGCGCCCTGCCCCACTGGAGCCCACCAGCGGCAAGCCGCAGCTCGCCGTGGTGCCACCACCCCGACCGGCCGCGCGACTGGTGATCGATCCGCTGCATCCTTGTTCGCGAGGCGCAGGACCGTCAGTGCGACCCGGTAACCTGCCGTGAGGGCCGCGCAGCACGACAGCAGGGAGGGCACGTGGGAGACGACGCCCGCTCCCGACCGGTGTTCCGCCAAGTGCCGGCGGACATGTTCACCTTCACCACCACCGACCGGGCCGATCTCCACACCGCCGTCATGCAGGTCTTCGGCGACGCCCACGAACGGCTGGTCGCCGCACTCACCTTCGACGAAATCCTCGCCGCGCTGCCCGGCGTCGGCTGGTACGAACCGGTCACCGACAGCTCCCTCGACTACACCCTCGGGGCGCTGCACAAGTACGGGCTCATCGAGCGTACCCAGAACCACACCGCCCACTACGCCTCCGCCGCCGAGTACGAACGGCGCAACCTGCACTACTCGCTGAGCCGCAAGGGCGAGGCCGCCTACGAGGGCGTGCTACACGCGGTGCAGCACCTGTCCTCCACCGGAGCGCTGCAGACAGCCGTGCTCGACGCCATCCTCGACCGCCTCGGTGAACTGCACGACCTGCTCGCCGCCGACGCCACTCCCGATCGGCGCGTGTACGCCGCCCTCATGGAACTCGAAGGGCACCTTGGCGGCCTGCGAGCCAGCACCAAACAGTTCAACGGCCAGCTTCAGCGGCTGCTGCGTGAGGAGGGCGCCGATCCGGACACGTTCGCCGAGGTCAAGCAGGCCACCATCGCCTACCTGTCGGAGTTTGTCACCAACCTGGACGGACGCCGGCAGGTGATCTCCGAGGCGGTGGCCCGCATCCAGCAGCGCGGCGTCACCATCCTGCATCACCGGGCCCTGCGCGGCGCCGACTTGCCGACCCTGCCCGGCGGCAGCGATCCCGCCCCGCGCTGGCTTGAGCAGCGCGCCGCGCGGTGGGACGGCTTGTGCGCGTGGTTCCGGCCCGGCGACGGCGCCCGCCCCCGAATCGACCAGCTCGCCGACGTCGCCCGGCGCGCCATCGTCGCCCTGATGCGGGCCTTGGAACGGCTGACCGACAGCCGGCGGCGTGGCACCAGCACCGCCGCCGACTTCCGTGCGCTGGCCCGATGGTTCGCGACCTGCGACAACGACGAGGCGGCGCACACGTTGTGGTCCACAGCCTTCGGGCTGTGGCCCGCCCGGCACACCCACCTCGCACTGGACGACCCGACGGCGGTACCGGCCACCACGTCGTGGTGGCACGCCCCGGCGGTGCCCGTGTCCCCGTTGTTGCGCACCACCGGACAGACGGACAAGGTCGCCCGTACAGCCAAGGTCCGCGACACCGCCGAGGTACGCCGGCTCCGTCGCGAGCGGGTGGTGGCCGAGCGGGCGGAGCTCGAGCGAGCGTGGCGGCAGCTGGCCACTCCCGGGCCGGTGCGACTGTCGGCGTTCGGGCAGCTCGACCCGGGCAGCTTCGCACGCCTGCTGGAGCTGCTGTCGCGGGCGCTGTCCGCGCCCGAACGGCACGGCGCGCGGCACGCCGCGACGGCCGACGGTCGGCTGGTGGTGACGCTGACCGACGCTCATAGTTCGGGCCGCGCGCTGCTGCGGACACCACACGGCGTGCTGTCCGCTCCGGATCTACTGGTCTCGATCAGCGAGGCCCGCCCGGCGCCTCCGGATGTCAGCCGAGCCCCGGTCGAGGCCGCCACCAACGTGCCAGCGATGCGCGACGCCGCCGAGCGGGCAGAGGCGCCCGACGGCGCCAGCCGACCCGGCCACCGCGGTGAGGCCTCAACGGCATCGATCAAAGGACGGTCGGCATGAGCGATCTGCGCAGCGAACTCGACCGTGAGCGAGCCGTCGAGCGTGCCCAGGCGATCCGCGCTCTGCTGGCCCGCCCCCTGCTCACCCGCGACACCGGGGCCGCCGACTTCGCACTGGTCGTGCGACACCGCGCCGACCTGGTCACCTGGTTCGACACGCACACTGGCTGGCGGTTGATTGTCGAACCCCGCGCCGGCTACGCCCGGCTGACGAAGACATCACCTCGACCGCCAGTCGACCGTCCCGCCCGACGCCCGCGCGGCGCACGAGGCCCGCTCGACCGTCGCCGCTACACCCTGCTCTGCCTGGTGGCCGCCGAACTGTTGGCCGGGCCGGTGACCACCATCGGCATCGTGGCCGAGCGGCTGGCCCAGGCATCCGCCGTCGAGCCGGACATCGCCGGGTTCGACAGCTCCCGGCACGACGACCGCCGAGCGTACGTCGACGCCCTGCTCGTGCTAGAGGAGCTGGGTGTGCTCACCGCCGTTGACGGCAGCACCGACTCTTACCTGCAACACGCCGACGCCAAGGTGCTCTACCGGGTCGACAGCGCCAGACTGGTCCGGCTGCTCGCCACACGGCAGGCACCGTCGCGGCTGCCCGACCGGGATGTGGCCGCGCTGGTACACGAGCCTCGCTACGGCGGCGCCGACGATCCCGGCGCTGATGTCTCCGACGAGCAGCGCAACCGCTGGCTGCGGCATTCCATCGTGCGGCGACTCCTCGACGACCCGGTGGTCTACTTCAACGACCTGTCCGACGCGCAACGCGGCTACGCGGCCAGCATCACCGGCCGTCGGATGCTGCGCACCGCGGTGGCCGAGGCGGGGATGCTGCTGGAGGAACGCGCCGAAGGGCTCCTTGCCGTCGACCCGGACGCCCTGGCCACGGACGAGAGGTTCCCGGCTGGCGGCAGCGTCGCCGGGCAGGCGGCGCTGTTGCTGCTCGACACCGTTCTCGCTGCCCGCCCCAACGCGGTCGACGAGGAGCAGCTGGTCCGGCAGCTCGCCATCCGCTTCGCGGCGGTGCCGCAGTGGGCGCGCACCTACCGCTCCGACGGCGGGCCGCAGCGGTTGACCAGCGAAGCGCTTGCCCTGCTCGCTCGATTCGGGCTCGTTGACGGGGCGGGCGGAAAGGTTCGCGCGCTGCCCGCCGCCGCCCGCTACGCCATCGGCGCGCCCACCGTCGTCAAACCCACCCCAACCAGGAGCCGCCGGTGACCGTCCTGACCCTGCCCAGCGGTGACGCCTCCGCCGGCACGCTGCGTACCGACCGCTGGCAGCCCACCCGGGCCGGCGTGCTCAACGTCTGGCGCTACTACGACGAGGTGTTCACCTTCCACCGCGGTCGACTGCTGCTGCGTGGCCCCAACGGCACCGGCAAGTCCAAGGCGTTGGAACTGCTGCTGCCTTACCTGCTCGACGCCAACCTGCGCCCCTCGCGGCTGTCCACGTTCGGTGGTTCCGAACGCACCATGCACTGGAACCTGATGGGCGACGGCTACCCGCACACCACCAGGGTGGGCTACGTGTGGCTGGAGTTCGGGCACGACGGTGACGACGCAGCGCGCTGGTTCACCTGCGGCGCTCGGCTGGCCGCCTCCACCAACACCCGCACCGTCGACGCCACCTACTTCACCACCGAACTTCGGGTGGGTTCCAGCGGCGGTCTGTCCCTGATGAAGGACGGCAACGTCCCGTTGACCCGCCAGGACCTGACTCACGCCCTCGGTGACCGAGGCGTCGTGCATACCGGCGCGGAATCCTATCGCCGCGCGGTACGCGAGACGCTGTTCCGCGGGCTCAACGAGACACAGTACGAGGCGCTGATCGCGACCCTGCTGCAACTGCGTACACCAAAACTGTCTGAGCATCTGAACCCCGACGCGTTGTCCGAGGTGCTGTCCAAGGCCCTGCCGCCCCTGGACGCCGCTGACCTGGCCGAGATCGCCGAAGGCTTCGAGCAACTGGACCGGCGGCGCGAGCGTTTGGCTCGGCTCGACGAGGAAGTGACCGCGGCACGCCGGCTCGCCGAACGCCAGCAGCGGTACGCGCGCCGGGCGTTGCGGCGCGGCGCCGCCGAAGTCGTCGCGGCCACCACCAAGCTCGACAACGTCACCCGGGACGCCCGCCAGCGCCGGCAGGAACACGCGACAGCCGCCGCCGAGCTGGCACAGGTGAGCACCGCCATCAGCGACAACGAACGCGAACAAGCCGTCACCGAGGAAACCATCGGCGGCCTACGCGACAGCGACGCCTACCGTGAGGGCCAGCAGCTCGATCAGCTACGGCGGGAGGCGGCAACCGCCCAACGAACCGCCGAGCAGGCCGCCGCAGCGGCAGGCAAGCGCCGCGCAGAGGCAGCGAAGGCCGCTCAACGGGCAGAGGGTCTCGTCGCGGAACTCGCCACCATCGCCGCGCAGGCCAGCAGGTCCTGGCGCGACACCACCGCTGCGGCGCTGTCCGCCGGGATGGCCACCCTCGTCGAGCCACTCGCAGCTGAGACCGCCGACCGGGCCCGTCAACTGCTACGCGGGATCATCCGCGCGCGAGAGGACGAGATCGCTGCCGTCGCCGCCGCGTTGGCAGAACACGGACGGGTGGTGGCCGAGCGCGACCGGACGCAGGACCGCCGCGAGCGACGGACCGCTGAACGCGATGCGGCCGGCGCCGCGCTGCGGCAGGTCAAGCGGACCTACGACGAGGAGGTCGCCGGACTGCGCGACGCCATCGCCCGCTGGGCGTCGGGCTGTGCGGTCCTGCCGGTCGCCGGCAGGGCAACGGACCTGGCGGACCTGGTGGGGGATGAGGTAGCTCTCAACAGTCTGGTTGGCGACCTGTCGGCCACCGTACGCGAACAGCTCGCCATGGCACACGCGGACCAGCGGGCACGCGACACCGAGCTGGTGCGGCGGCGAGAACCACTCACTGGCAGGCTAGCGGCGCTGTCACGGACGACCACCCTCGAACCGGCGGCGCCGCGGCAGCGCACGGCGCCCCGCGATGACCGACCCGGCGCCCCGCTGTGGCGCCTGGTGGACTGGCGGCCCGACGTGCCGGCCGAGGTGCAGGCCGCCGTGGAGGCCGGCCTCGAGGCGTCCGGCATCCTCGACGCCTGGATCTGGCCCGACGGATCGGTGACCTCGGACCGCCGTGGCCACGACACCTACCTGGCCGCCGCTACCGCGCTGCCCGCGCCGCACGAGTCTCTGCTCGCGGTGCTCGCGCCCGACGAGCGGGCGCCCGTACCGGCTGCGCTGGTCGCCGCCGCGCTCGCCGGCGTGGCATTCGGGCCGGGCGCCCCCACCACGTCGCAGCTGTCGGCGCCGACGGCAGTTGGCGGCTCGGCCCGCTACACGGCAGCGCCCGCAAGCCGGATGTGCAGTTTCTGGGCGCGGCAGCCCGGGAGCGGACCCGGCAGCGGGAGATGAGCGAGCTGACGACTGAACTCGCCGACATCGACGCCGAGCGCGCCACGGTGGCTGAGACGAGCAGGCAACTGGCCGAGCGGCGCACCACGCTGCAGGCAGAGCTGGCAGCTCGACCGGATCACCGCCCGGTCGTGCGTGCGGCCGAACAGATCGACCGGGCCGAGCTGAAGCTGGCCGGCGCACAGGACCTCCTCGACGAGGCCGACCGTGAGGCCGTCGCCGCCGACGAGGCTGTCCGCGCCGCGCTGCGCGAGCTGACCCTCGTCGGCTCCCGGCACGGCCTGCCCACCGCCGCGGCGGACCTCGCCCGGCTGACCGACGCGCTGCGGACACTGCGGCAGGCGGCCGAAGGGTGGTTGACCGACCGCGGCCGGGAAGAGCACACCGCCACGCGGCTCGACGACGCCCGCGAGACCGCCAGCCACGCCATGGAGTTGGCTGAGGAGGAGGCGGCTCGCACCCAGGTCGCTGAGGAGAACGCCGCCGGCCTGGCAGCCCGCCTCGACGCGGTGGAGCGGACCGTCGGCGTCGAGTACCGGGCCGTTCTCGACGAGGTGCACCGGCTGCGCACCCACGCGGAGGCACTCAAACAGCACCTGCGACTATTGCGCCCTCGCCACGAGGCCCTCATCGGGCAACTGCACGAGCTCAACGCCCGCGCCGAACGCGCCGAACAGGACCGCGACGAAGCCACCGGCGTCCGCGACAACGCGGTTGCTCGGTTGGCCCGACTCGTCGACCTGCTCGGCGCCGACGCGGCGCTCGCCACCGACCTGTCCGCCGTCGGTGCCGTGACCGCGACCCTGCAGGCCGCGCGGCAGCTCGCCGAGGAAATCGGCAACCTGCCGCACGGTCCTCGCCACCTGCGTCAGGACGAAGGCGAGCTCGGCAACGTGCTGCACCTCATCAGCGCGTCGCTTGCCGGCTACGCCGACCTGGCCATGATCGCCGACGAACAGTGCGACGTGCAGGTCGTCACGGCCACGGTCGACGGTCTGCGGACCACGCCCACGGCCCTGGTGCACCGGCTCACCACCGAACGGGACGAGATGCGGGCTCACCTGACCGAGGAGGAGCGACAGCTGTTCGACCGCACGCTCACCGGTGACACCCGCCGCCACGTCGCGCAGCGGATCCGGCAGGCCGCTGATCTGGTCCGCGAGGTCAGCGCACAACTCGAACGGGTGCGGACCGTGTCCGGCCTCGGCGTCCGACTGATCTGGGAGGTCAACAGCGACCTCGACGCCCGGCTACGGCAGGCCCGGGAACTCCTGCTGCAGGACCCGGCGCGACTGACCGAGACCCAGCGGGCAGCCCTGCACGACTTCTTCCGCGCCCGCATCGACGACATCCGCAACGCGGGTTCCACCGAGGGCTGGGAACAGCAGCTGGGCGAAGCCCTCGACTACCGGCGATGGCACCGGTTCGTCGTGCAGATCCGTTCCGGCACCGGCGACTGGTCGCCGGTCACCCGACGCCAGCACGGCGCCAAGTCGGGCGGGGAAAAGGCCATCGTGCTGCACCTGCCGCTGTTCGCGGCAGCCGGCGCGCACTACCGCGCGGCCCCCACGGCACCTCGACTGATCCTCCTCGACGAGGTCTTCGTCGGCGTGGACCAGACCAACCGTGGGCAGCTGATGGCCGTGCTGAAAGCCCTCGACCTCGACCTGCTGCTCACCTCCGACCAGGAGTGGTGCACCTATGCGCAGGTCGACGGCATCGCCATCCACCAGTTGATCGCCGGCGGGGAGGACGGCGACGACGCCGTCACCACCGCCCGCTTCGTCTGGACCGGTCACGACGTCGTGGCCGACGACGAGCCATGACGGCAGGCCGGTTCGACCGTCCGGAACTCGCAACGCTCTGGGCGGAGCTTCGACGCCGATTCGAAAACACCGACGGCCGAGTGAGCCGAGTACGCCTGCGCGGCCTCCAGCCCAGCGAGCGGGCCGCGCTGGCCGACCTCCTCGGGCTCGCGTACACCCCGGATCCGGAGGTGACCGTTTCCGTTCCGGTGCTCGACACGATCCTGCTTGCCGCCACCAGCGGACTAGACACCCGAGGCGTGGTGGAAGCGATCGGTGGTCCCCTCACCAGTCGGGTAGAGCAGCGCCGGCAACACGCCGCCGAGCGTGCCGCACTGTGGCAGTGGGCGCGCGAGCATCCCACCGTCCTCGCGGAGCCTGCCCTGCTCGCCTGGCTGGATCGCGTTCGCGCCGGCGGCCTCGTCGCTGGCGACACGTCCGCCACACGCACCCTGCTGGAGCAGGCCTTCGAAGTCCTTGCGGCGCTGCCCGTGACCGGCGAGCCGCTCGCGGTGCTGGCTGCCCGTCTCACCGGCGATTCCCACGCTCTCGACGAGGACAGTCGGCTCGGCAAGGTGGTGCTTCGGGCCTTGGCCGTGCTGCGCGACGAGGACACGCCGAGCGACGCGGAGAGTCGTCGACGGCTGTGGGAGCACTCGGGAGTCGCATGCGACGAGCTGTCGACCTCCGTCCTGGTCGCAGGAATGCGGCCCGCCGGCGACGGCCCGCTCGCACGAGGATTAGGCACCTGGGCGGACGCCGGTGAAGCATCCGCGGTCACCCTGGCTCAACTCAACCGCCATCCGGTCGGCCGACTACAGGGACCGGTGTTCGTCGTGGAGAACCCGGCGGTGATGGCGGTCGCGCTGCAGCGGTTCGGTGCCGCCTGCCCACCCCTGATCTGCGTCGCCGGATGGCCGAGCACGGCGGCGATCGTGTTGCTACGAAAGATCGCCGCCACCGGAGCGAAGCTGCGCTACCACGGAGACGTCGACGGAGAAGGCCTGCGGATCGCCGCGCACGTGATGAGCAAGACAGGCGCGCAACCGTGGCTGCTCCACGCAGAGGACTACCGAGGCGCGGTGCCGGATGCGGGCCCACCAGCGGGCCGAGTCGACGACACGCCGTGGGACCCGCGGTTGGCTGAGGCCGTGCGTGCACACGGCATAGCCCTGCTGGAGGAAGTGGTCGTGGACTCCTTGCTCGCCGATATGGGAGCACACATCGACGCCCGCGATATGGAAATGACCGGCATGCGGCCCGGGGAGGGTCAGGGCCCCGGCAAAGGCGTTAGGTGATGCCGAGCAGTGCCAGGGGGCGGGTGCTATCGCGAACGTGATGTCGGGGTGGCGGCGGCGATGCTGGTGACCCCGGTCAGGCGTAGGGCGCCAATGGCGGCGTTGCGTGAAGCGGCCATGACCTCGGGTCCGGTGCCGGTACGGATCTGGCTGCGGTCTTCGCCATAGGTGATGTCGCGAACCCAGTGGACCGTGTACTCGATCGACCAATGGCGGTGGATCCACGCTGCCAGTTGCGCCGGTTTCGCCTGGTGGACGCGAAGGTCGATCATGGCGCAGACGTTTCGGTAGTGAAGCGTTTCGGCTGGCCCAGGCGGCGTCTGCCTGCTCAGCCGACATCACTGACCCGGCCACTGACGGTTCTTCGCGGGCAGCCAACCCCACCGCCCGCGAAGAACCCCTTAAGCCTTCGCCACCCTCACCAACTGAAGCCTGACCCGCGACCGGCTGAACTTGGGGGCACGCCCGGCCCGGATGTCGCGGCCCGAGTCAGGTTTCGGTGGTACGGGCGGCGAACCGTCGGGCGGCCTTGGTGAGACGGTTTCGTCGGGGATCGGCGGCGAGCGCGGCCATGCCCGGTAAGTCGACCGGGCGGTCGCCGGGTGCGGCGTCGGCAGCGAGGGTGACCAGGTCGGCCAGGCCAGGCCTGATCCCGGAGGACAGCAGCATCGGCAGCGCCGCCGACGCCACCTGCCAGACCGCCTCGCGGGCACCGGCCCTGAGCACCTCGGTCAGCGGCTCGACGACCCGCTGCAGCACGATCCGACCGGCGGCGGCGAGGGCACCGATCTCCGCCCCGATGCCGGCGCTGTCCCAGTCCAGCCGGGCGGCCAGGGTGATCAGCGCGTCTCCGGCCGCCAGCCGTACGGGTTGCCGATGGTTGGCGAGCGCGTACGCCAGGGTCGACCACATCGCCGGGCCAGCCGGGCCGTCGGCAGCCGCGAGACCGCTGAGGAATCCCGTGCCGATGTTGCCCCGCTCCACCGCCGCAGCCACGAACGGCTGGAGGTGCGCGGCCATGACCTCCCGATGCGACGGCGCGATCATCGGCCACAGCGCCAGGTCCCCAGTCCACCGGATGTAGTTCATCCGCTGGACCACGCCGAGCGGCTCGGCGAGCTCGGCCGGCAGGCCGGCCGGGTCCACCATCGCGATCCGCCGGCCGGACCCGTACGGCTGGTGACCGACCTCCTCCACCCAGGTGCGCGGCTCGACCCGGGCGGCCAGCGCTGCGGCGAACCGGCGCCCTCCGGGAGAGACGAGACGCCCCGCGCCGGCTTGGACGACCTCGTCCACCTCGCGCGGCAGCCGCAGGATGGCCTGCGTCAGGTCGGCGTGGCCCGGCTGCCAGCCGTCGTGTTCGGCCTTGCGCAGCAAATTGAGCACTCGATCGGGATCGACATGCCCGGCGACGGTGGCCGGCGTGGCCAACAGCGCCGGTGGCGGCTCCTTGAGTAGCCGTCCGGCGAGCTCGGTGACCCGGCGTTCCAGAAAGCGCGTCACTGGATGCGGCTGCACCACCCGGTACGGCGTCTCATCCGACACGTAGCTGCCGGTGGCGGCGGCGACCACGGCCGGCCACGGTCCGGTCCACTGCGGGATCATCGGCTTCAGCACCCGCTCGGCAGCGGCGCGGTCGCCCCGCGCCGCCCGCACCAGCCCGTCGAGCAGCAGCTCGTGCCGGACGGGATCGTCGTTGCCCTTGCGGAACACGATCGCCAACTCGCCGGCAAGCGCGCCGAGATCCAACGGCGGCGGCATCTCCGCCGGCGGCTCCGCGACGCGCGTGGGAACTCCAACAGGA
Source organism: Micromonospora sp. NPDC023814 (assembly GCF_040639595.1). Classification (NCBI taxonomy): domain Bacteria; kingdom Bacillati; phylum Actinomycetota; class Actinomycetes; order Micromonosporales; family Micromonosporaceae; genus Micromonospora; species Micromonospora sp. NPDC023814. Next base: position 122,656 of record NZ_JBFAAF010000014.1, on the reverse strand, counting down.
GCGGGAGGCGCGGCGCCGAGCAGCCCCGCCAGCCGGTACGCGACCACGCCGTCAAGCGCCGGCAGCTCGTCCCGCAGCCGCTTCCGGGAGTCCTCCGACAGCGTTGGCAGCCCTCTCTCGATCAGGTCGAGTGTGCCCTCGGCGAGGTCAGGCACCGGATGGAACAGTCCGACCACCAGCCCGTCCAGCATCTGCTCGACCGGAAGCGTCCGTAGCCACTTCAAATGTGCCCGCACCAGCGTCTTCTCCTGGCGGGCCAGCATGCTCTGGGTGATCTCCAGGAGGGCAGCCGGATGCAGCGCGGACACCCGGTGCAGGTCGCGCAGCCCGGTGTACGCGAGGTTCGCGACCGTCGACATCGGTGCGGTCAGCAGGCCAATCAGCTCCTGCCGGTGCACGGCCAACTCGTCGAGGGTCGGTGCCAGCTGCCTGAGCAATTCGAGGTACGGCTGGAGCAACCCCTTCCGCCCACCGGCCCGCAACCGGCGCAAGCACCCCGCGATGAGCACCCGCCGGTCGATCCGGCCGCTGGCGGCCAGCTCGAGCAGGGCCGGAGGCCAGTCCCGGCCGGCCACGCCGGTTACGAAAGCGGCAGCCACCCGGTCATCGTCGAAAAGGTACGGCACCACGTGGTCGAGCCACGGGTCGCTGGCCAGGACAGCGGCTAGCGAGGAGTTGCCACGCCGCATCGCCACGTACTGCGCCACGGCCGCGGGCGTGTCCGGCGGCCCGGCACCCACGGCCCGCATCAGCGCCTCGGTGAACGGCCAGTGAGCGGCCCCCCGGATCCGCGAGCCGGACCGGCGCAGCAGGTGCCGGGCCAGGCTGGCACCCCAATCGGCGCCACGCACCCGGAGCAGGCCGGGCACCATCTCGGGTGACACCCGCAGCGACGGGCCCGCGGACCACGGCCGGTACAACCGCTTGACCGCGTCAGCGACGGCGGGAGCGCAGGCGAGCATGGCCATGGCGAGGACCGCGTGGCGGCGCTCGTTCAGCTCTCTGGCCTCGTGCATGGCCCGCCACTCCAGTCGCTGCTGCTCGAAGCCGCGCTGGCGTTCCTGCCGCTGCGACCGCTGACGCGCCATGAGCGCCCGGATCCCGGCGAGGTCGCGGGGAATCTCCTCCCCGGGAGCGGTCATGAACACGAAACCGAAGGTGCCCGACGTGGGCAGCTCCGGCTCCGGCTCGGGCTCGGGCGGGGGCAGCACGACCGGCTTCGGCTCGGCACGGGTCGGCGTGTGCCCCTCCAGCGCCGGCAGCAGGGTGGCCCGCTCCCCGGCGTCCAGACCGGCGAGCGTCTCCCCGAGCGCGTCGAAGTCGGCCGCGTCGATCCGCGCGCACACCTCGCGCCACACGTCACTCACCGCGCGTCACCCCGTTCTCCTCGCTGAACATCGCTGCCACGACGTGCTTGCACGGCCCGCGCAAGCCCTGATGCTCGGCCCACCAGGCGCAGGTGCAGGCGTACCCGGCGCCGCGTCGGTGCACGAGATAGGTCGAACCGCCAGAGGTGACCTCCACGCCTGCGGCGCTCGGCACCAACCCGCCCGCCGCCCCCAGCGCCCGCGCCGCCGCCAGCCGTGGATGCAGCGCGGCCACGAGATCGGCCCGGTAGGGCAGCGGACGGTGGAACGACGCCGCCGCCGCGATGTCGTAGCCCACCTGGCCCGCCGTAGCGAGCGCGGCAAGGGCGGATGTGGCCCGCGTACCGTCCCAGCCCATCCGCTCGGCGACCGACGACCGGTCGACGACCGGGTAGGTGACCAGCAGGGCGTTCAACGCTTCGGCGTCGGTGTCGACGGACCCGGCTCCGAGGTCGGCCAGCAGTTGACCGTCCCCGGCGAAGCCGTGGTGCACGGCGGTCGACAGCAGCAGCGTGAACCGGGCCGTGCCGAAGTCGAGCACCCAGCCGCTCACCTGGGCCGGCGCGCCGCTGACCGGCGGCGCGTAGAGGGTGACGGTGCGCGCGAGAGGAAGCAGCGAACGTAGTACCGACAGGCGGTATCCGTCCGCCACGCAGATCGCACCGCCATCCGGCCGGCTCGTGGAGCGCCAGCCGGTCGCGGCCGGCATCAACCAACGCGTCCGCCGGCCGGTGCGCGCCGACACCTCGGCCAGCAGCGCGACCGCGCGTCCCGGACGGAGCTCCAACCGCGGGTCCATCGGCAGCGCGTGCGCCGACACCTCGGCCAACCCGCGCAGCCACCGTTCTGGCAGGGGCACCCGCTTCTCGACGACGCGCCCGTCGAGCGTCGACACGGCGAGCTCGTCCTCGCCGACCGCCAGACGCAACGGGTCCCCGGCCCCGACGCGGGTCAGCGCGGTGTACAACTCGGGGTTGATATCCACGTTGGTCACACCCTGACCCACCGGCGCGCCGTCCAGTTCATCGGCGGCCAGGTCCAGGCGCCCGTACACGCCGCCGCAGGCCGACAGCGCCTCTAGCCGCAGCCGTTCGCCGTCGCCGGTGACCACCGGATCTCGTCCTCCCGGACTACGCACCGGCCGGAAGTCGGCAGCCGCGATATCGGCCAGTGCCAGCAGCCCGCCAGCCACCACCCGGGGCGTACGCACGAAACCGGCGAAGAAGGTCTGCTCGTCAACCCGGTCCGGCGACGACGTGGCAAGGGCCAGCGTGTCGCCGACCACGCCCGACGCGTGCCGGTAGATCCTGGTGTCCACCACGGACGGGCTCGCACTCAATGCTCGATCCTTTCTGAGGTCCCGCTGCGCGGTGTCCGGGAATGGTGCCACGCGCCGCGCAGACCGCGCCGTCCTCGGCGGCCGTCCGGAACGGATCGACGGTGACCCCCGCTCCCGACGGTGAGCGATACGCGGCAGCTAACCCGACCCGTACGACACTTCCTCGGCGACCGGCACTGCCCGCCGCCCTCCCCGGCGACGATGGTGAGTGCTCCCGCCGATTGCGCCGCTGCCCCGACCCTGGCCGGCGGCCGGCGATCGGCGTCGTGGGCCGAGTGGAGCGGGCGACGAGCCGAGGTCGGCGGGTCACCGACGCCACCGGCCGCCGAGGCAGGCGAGCAGGGATTCGCGGCGCCGGGGCGAGGGACGGTCCACCGGTCGGATGACCGTTAGGCTGGCCCTTCCTGGCCGCGCCACCTGGAGAAACGCCCATGCCCGACAGCGTCTTCGCGCAGTTCACCGCCGACGACGACCAGCTGGCCGTCGCGTTGCTCGTGCAGCCGGCGATCAACGCCGCTCTGGTGCACAACCGGGTGCCGCTGATCCGCCACCTCACCCTGGCCAACCGGGGCACCGAGCCGTTGGCGGACGTGACGCTGACGCTGCAGCTGCTCGGCCCCGACGGCGCGCTCACCGAGCCGTGGACGCGTACGCTCACCGCGCCGCTGCGGCCCGGCGCGAGCACCGGCTGGGACGACTTCCGCAACGTCACACCCGACCGGGCGTTGCTCTACCGCACCGACGAGGCATTCCCGGTCGACTACCGCCTCACCGTCGAGGCAGGCGAAAAGCCAGCGCTACGGCTGGTCGCCCCGTCACGAGTGCTGGCGCACAACGAGTGGTTCAACAGCCCGGCCCTCTACGACAGCCTGGCCGCCTTCGTGCAACCGAACACCCGGGCAGTGGAGGCGGTGCTGCGGTCGGCGGCGCAGATCCTGCTCGCGCGTACCGGCTCCGGCTCCCTGCAGGGCTACCAGGAGGGCGCGGAGCGGGCGGCGCTGATCGCCGGCGCCGTGTACGAGGCGCTGCGCCAGGTCGAGATCACCTACCAGACGCTGCCGGCGTCGTTCGAGAACAGCGGCCAGAAGGTACGCACGACGGCGGCGGTGCTGGACGGGCGGCTCGGCAACTGCCTGGACCTGTCCGTCACCTACGCCGCGTGCCTGGAGGCGGCAGGGCTGCACCCGCTCATCTTCATCAGCGAGGGGCACGCCTTCGGCGGGTTCCTGCTGGCCGAGGAGAGGCTCGGGTCGGCCGCCGTGACCGAGACGAACCTGCTGATCTCGATGGTCGACTCGGGCCGGGCGGTGCCGGTCGAGCTGACCCGCATCGGGCCCGGCGCGCAATCAGCGACGTTCACCGACGCGGTACAGGTCGGGCTCGGCCACTTCCGGGGCGAGGTCCACCGCCTGCAGGGCGTCGTCGACGTCCACCTCGCCCACCGCTCCGGCATCCGGCCGCTGCCGTCGGCCGACGAGCTGGTCGCGCCCGCCCCGGTCGACACCGAGGCGGCACCCGACGCCACCGCGTCCCTCGACCTGCCGCCCGGCGTCGCCGCCGCGAAGCTGCGCCAGCTCGCCGACGAGAGCGACGAGGTGGCGCAGCCCTCCGACGGCTCGCCGGCGCGCGTCCAGCAGTGGCGCAAGTCCCTGCTGGACCTGAGCCTGCGCAACCCGCTGCTCAACCTGCCCAAGCGCGGCCGCGGTCTGGACCTGCACGTGCCGGCCGGCGCCCTCGCCCTGCTCGACGACCTCATCCACGACGGCCGCCAGGTGCAGGTCATCCCGCAGGACGACATCAGCCACGTCCACGAGCTGGCCGGCGCGCGCCGGGCGCAGGACCTCGACGCCGAGATCCTCACCCGGGAGCTGCGCACCGACCGCCGGGTCTACGGCGCGGTCACCGACGCCCGCTACAAGACCGTCATGCGGGCGCTGCAGCGCGAGGCGCGCACGATGGAGCAGGAGACCGGCAGCAACTACCTCTACCTGACCATCGGCACGCTGGTGCACACCAGGACGACCGGGGGAGAGGCGTACGCGCCGCTGTTCCTCCTGCCGGTACGCATCGAGGGCGGCACCGGCCGCCGCCCGTACGCGATGGTCATCGACGGCACCGAGGTGGCCAGCCCGAACCACTGCCTCATCGAGTGGCTGCGGGTCAAGCACGGCGTGCGGATCCCGGAGCTGGAGCAGCCGGTCCTCGACGAGCACGGCATCGACATCGCCAAGACCCTCGCCGCTATCAACACCGGGCTGGTCGACAACCGGCTGAACTACCGCATCGACGAGACCGCCAGCCTGCGGCTGCTGCAATTCTCCACCTTCCAGATGTGGCGGGACCTCGGCGACCACTGGCCCCGGTTCATGGAGAACCCGGTCGTCCGGCACCTGGTGGAGTCCTCCGGCGCCACCTTCGACGACCCGGCCCGCCCCAACCACCAGACGGACGTGGCCGTCAACGAGGCGGAGCTGCACCTGCCGATCCCCGCCGACGGCTCCCAGATGCAGGCCATCGTGATGGCCGAGCGCGGCCAGTCCTTCGTCCTGGAAGGCCCGCCCGGCACCGGCAAGTCGCAAACCATCACCAACATGATCGCCCGGGCGGTCGCCGCCGGCCGGTCGGTGCTGTTCGTCGCCGAGAAACAGGCCGCCCTCGACGTCGTCAAGCGCCGCCTCAAGCAGATCGGCCTCGGACCGTTCGCCCTGGACCTGCACGGGCGCAAGCAGTCCCTCAACGCGATCCGCCAGCAGCTCCGCGACGCCCTCGACCAGTACGACAACGGCGACGACGGCGACTGGACGGCCGTCGAGACGGCCTACCGGACCCGGCTGGCGCCGCTGGTCGAGTACCCGCAGCAGGTCCACACCGCCAACCCCGTCGGGATGTCACTCTGGTCGGCCTACGAGCAAGTCCTCGCCTACGGCGACGGCCCGACCGCCGCGATCCCGGTGAGCTACCTGCTCGCACCCGCCGAGATACGCGCCCAGGTGGAGCGGACCCTGCGCGAATTCCCGGCCGCCTCCCGCTCGGCGCGGATCCGACCCGAGCATCCCTGGGCGCTCAGCGGCTGCCGCACCCTCGACGGGCTGCACGGCGCGGCCGTCACCGAGATCGCCACCGAACTCGAACGTCTCCGCACCGACCTCGCCGCCCACCCGCACCTCGTCGGGCTGCTGCGGACGCTGCCCACCCCAGAGACCGTCACCGAGCTGCAGACCGGCGCCTGGCTCGCCGTACGCGGACTGCTGCCCGACCGGGACACCACCCTGCGCGCCGGCGACCGGCGGTGGGACGAGGCCGCAACCCGGCTCCAAGCGGAACTGGCCGCCTTCCACCAGAGCTTCGCCGGTGAGCTCGCCACCTTCCGGCCGGACGTGTACGCCCGCCCCGAACTGGCCGCCTGGCACGCCGAGGCGCAGGAGGCGGCAAAGAAGCTGTTCGGCAAACGCAAACGCCGCCAGGCCGTGGCCGACAAGCTGGCCGTTCACCTGGTCGCCGGCGCGACGGTCGACGTCGAGCACGTCGAGGTAACCACCGGACGCCTGGTCGCCGCGCAGGCGCAGGCCGCCGCGTTGCACCAGCACGCGATGACGCTGGGCGGCCTGCACCTGCCCGGGTGGCAGCCGACGAACCCGGACGCGCAGCAACGGCTGACCGAGGCGGTCGAGGCGACCCGGACCGGCCGAACGCTGCTGGCCCGGCACCCGCAGGCCTGGGACCTGTTCCAGCGCGGCATCACCGATGCCGAGGCGGCCCTCCTGGACCGGGTCGCCGCCCGGTGGCGGGCCTGGCGCGGAGTGCTGCGCTCCGCTGAACCGGAGCTGGCGCTGTGGGCCACCGGCTCGCACTGGGTCGACGCCTGGCACCGCGACGGCGCGACCTGGTTGCAGGACCTGCGCACCGAGGAGCTGTTCCCACTGCGCCGCTGGGCCACGGTCCTCACCCACACCGACGTGCTCGCCGCCGCCGAACTCGGCGACTACCGGGACCAGCTGCTGCGAGCCGAGGTGAACGGGCAGCTCGCCGAGGAGGCGTACCGACGCGGAGTCGCCGCTGCGTCCCTCGCCGAGCGGGTACGGGCCGGCGGCCTGCAGTACTTCGACCCGGAGCTACACGACGACGAAATCGCCCAGTTCGAAACGGCCGCCGGTGAGCTGCGGTCCGCGCTGCCCGAGCGCCTGCCCTCGGTGCTGGTTCGCCGCCGCCCGTTCAGCCCGACCGACCGGCGGGGTCGCTTCGCCGACTTCGCCGCGGAACTTCGCCGCAAGCGCGGCGGCAGATCCTTCCGAGAGCTGTTCGAGCTGTACCCGGACGCCGTGCTGGCGTTGACGCCGTGCGTGCTGGTCAGCCCCGCCTCGGCGGCGAACTTCCTGGCCCCCGGAAGCCAACGGTTCGACCTGGTCATCTTCGACGAGGCGTCGCAGATCCGCGTCGCCGAGGCAATCGGCGCGATGGGTCGCGGCAGCGCCGTGGTGGTCGTCGGCGACTCCCGCCAGATGCCGCCGACCAGCATCATGCAGGCCAGCCACACCGTCGACGACGTCAACGAGGGCGACGCCCCGGTGCCGGAGGACCTGGAGAGCATCCTCAGCGAGGCCGTCGAGTCGGGACTGCCGCAGCGGTGGCTGTCCTGGCACTACCGCAGCCACGACGAATCGCTGATCGCGTTCTCCAACCGCTACTACTACGACAACAAGCTTTCCAGCCTCCCGTCGCCCGGCGCCAGCAGCTCCGCCGGCATCACCTGGCGCCGCGTCAACGGCCAGTACGAGCGGGGCGGCTCGCGGACCAACGACGTGGAGGCGCGGGCGATCCTCGCGGACATCACCCGGCGCCTGCACGACCCGGCCACCGCCGGCCAGTCGATCGGCGTGGTCACCTTCAACATCCAGCAGCGCGACCTCATCCTCAACCTGCTGGAGGACAGCACCGACCCGATCATCCAGGAGCACCTCTCGGGCGCGGTTCCGGAGCCGATCTTCGTCAAGAACCTGGAAAACGTGCAGGGCGACGAGCGCGACGTGGTCCTGTTCTCGCTGGCGTTCTCCACCAACCCGGAGACCGGCCAGCTTCCGCTGAACTTCGGCCCGCTCAGCCAGGCCGGCGGTGAGCGGCGGCTCAACGTGGCCATCACCCGGGCCCGTCGACAGGTCGTGCTGTTCTCGTCGTTCGACCCGTCCGACATCGACCTGTCCCGAACCTCCGCCGTCGGCACCCAGCACCTGCGGGCGTACTGCGAGATGGCCGCCGTCGGCGCGGACCGCCTGGGCGACCTGGCCAGCGACCGGACCGAGCGGCGCAGCCGGATCCGCGACGAGGTCGCCTCGGCGCTTCGCGAGCACGGCTACGAGGTACGGACCTCGCACGGCCTGTCCGACTTCACCGTGGACATCGCCGTACGCCTGCCCGGGGCACCCCGCTGGCAGGTGGCCGTCATGCTCGACGGTCCCGACTGGAGCGCCCGCCCGACGGTTGCCGACCGAGACTCGGCGCCAGGGCTGCTCCGGTCGATCATGGGCTGGCCCGAGGTCGTCCGGTTCTGGTTGCCGGCGTGGATCCACGACCGGTCCGCGCTACTGCAACAGGTCGACGAGGCGATCGCGCGAGCCGACGCCGCGGACGCCGCCGTGCCCGAGCCGACGGAGGCCGTCGCGCCCCACGCCGAGGCCGAGGTGCCGTCCCCCCGAGCCGGCGAGGAGACCGAGCAGCCGCGCTCAGTCGAAGCGATCGGACGGCCGCGCTCCGCGGACGACGTCGAGCTGTCCCGTCCGCGAGTCGCGGAGGACACCGAGCCCTTAGCGGGCGCTTCGCCGGTACCCGTCACCGGCTTAGCCGCTCCACCTGCGCAGGCGCCCGTCGCGACGGTGCCGTCGACGGCCGCCGGCGCCATCGCGGTCAGCCCCTTCATCCCGTACGTCCCGACGCCGCTCGGTGACCAGAGCGACCTAGACCTGCTCGCCACCGACCAGCGGCTTCGCGATCTGGTCCGGGAGGCGCTCCGTGAAATCATCGCGGCCGAGGGACCGATCGAGCAGCACCGGCTCGCCCGTCTGGCCCTCGCCCGGTTCGGTTTCCTCCGCACCCGGGAGGACCGGCGCATCGCAGTGCTCGCACTCGTCGACGCCCGCCGGCTCTACGGCCACCCCACCGTGGGCCGGTATGCCTGGCCCGAGGGGACGGACCCGCAGTCCTACCGCGCGTACCGGGTCACCCAGGCGCGCAACGACAGGGCATTCGAGGAGATCCCGCCGGAGGAGGTGGCCAACGCGTTCGTGCACGTCCTGCAGGAGGTGCCGCGGCTGGAGGAGGATCGGCTGCTGCGCGCCGGGCTCGAGCGGCTCGGCTACCGGCGGCGCACCGACAAGATCGACAAGTTGCTCCGGTACGGTCTCCGGGTTGCCTTGACCAGCGGTCGTCTCCGGCACGACGAGGAGGGACGCCTGACGCTCGGGTGATCCGGCCCTGCCGCTACCAACGGTCGAGGGACCTATCCCAGGGTTATCGCGGATCCTTGCGGCCGCCGGCAGGGAAGTCCAGGGGTAGCCGTTGGTCCGGCCCGACACGGTCAAGCGGGACGTGCACCCCTACGCACCGGCGACGCCGTCAGTCCTTAACGTCCGCCGTCCCGACGGCGCGATCTGCTGGCGGGTGGCGCTGCAGCGGGAATCGGCCGTCGCTCGCCGACTGCACTACTGGCGCACCCATGACGGCTACGAGTTCTCCCGCGGTGCCGGTCACGACGACTACCGCCCCTGACCATCGGCACGCGCCGGCCACGGCGACCGCGCCCTCACGCTTCCTGCCCGGAGGCCGGCCGTGCGGCGATGGGTCGTTGACCCACCGGGGTGGCCAGGTCCATGGCGAGGGCGCTGGCGAGCACTGGGGGAAGGGGGATGCGGGCGGCTTGGCGTTCGGTGGCCCACTCGGAGCTGTCGGGGGACTCGCCCATGACGATGCCGAACCAGCGTTCGCGGTCCTTGACGACACGGAACATCTTCTCGTCGTGGGTGCCGCCGACGTACGGTTCGTAGACGACGACGGGCCGGCCGACCCGGGCGGCCTGGGAGCCGATGCGGTCGACGCGGCCGGTGCGCTGCTCCAGCGTGCTGGGGTTCCAGTCCAGGTCGTGGTGGATGACATGGCGGCAGGCGTGATGCAGATCAACGCCGGCCAGGCCACAACGACAGCGAGCGCTCCAGGGGAGCGCCCCGCACATCGACCGATATGGCCCGGCGAACGATACCGCCGCACGGGGAACGTGTATCCAATACCGCGTATGACTCGCGGCCACCTGCAAATCGTCGTCTGCGCCGCCGGCCCTGCCGCAGACGTGACCCAACTGATCACCACCGCGTCGCAGCAGTCGTGGACAACAGCGATCACCGCCACCCCCAGCGCCCACGATTTCATCGACACCGCTGCCCTGGAACGGCTGACCGGGCACCCGGTCCGGTCCACCTACCGGTCGTCCCCCGGCACCCGCCGCGCCCTACCCGCCGCGAACGCGCTCATCATCGCCCCCGTCACCTACAACTCCCTCAACAAGATCGCCCTCGGCATCGCCGACAACTACGCCATGACCACGATCGCCGAGCTGATCGACCGACAGGTGCCGACAGTGGTCGTCCCGTTCGTCAACGCCGCCCTGGCCGCCCGTGCGCCCTTCCAACGCGCCTTGGCCAGCCTCCGCAGCGAACGCGTACGGGTCTTCCTCGGGACCGACGACGGATGGGAGCCACACCCACCCGGCAGCGGCAACGATCGCCAGCGAGCCTTCCCCTGGACGGCGGCACTCGAAGCAGCGACCCGCTGGCCGGCAAGGCACCGGCCAGTAGCACCGATCGCAGCTGACTCCAAACGTGCGTAACGGTATTCAGGATGAGCCGACATTAGAACCCGAGGCCGATCAGCCGCCTGGCATCGCCGTCCCCGGGCAGCCTCCACAGGTTCCCGACCAGCACGCGCTCAGGTGCCAGGTCGGCAGCGGCTCACGCCCCAGGTCCGCCAGCAATTGCTCTTCACGCTCGGCGTCCTGAGCGATGACCAAGACCGCTCCCACCGGAACCGCCCGGTCGGTACGCCGATAGCCGGTCAGCACCCTACCAAGCCCCGACGACCGCCTCTCACGTTCACGGCAGCGTCGCCAACCGGTCCAGGATCGACGTGCACCAGGAACCGTAGGCACCGCCCGTCCTCCAGCCAGACGCCGTAGCCATCGGCCCGCAGGTGCGCCAAGTCGTGCTGGCGCAGCCACGCCGAGGTCTCCATGGTCGCCAGCCACTGGAACAGCTCGCACCGCCCCGGATAGCGCCGCGACACCTCAACCAACGGCAGGAACAGCAGGGCATCCGCCACGCCCGCAACCCGCCGGCCCAGCTGCAGAGGCACCGGCCGCCCCAACGCCGTCAGGTCGCGTACGGTCCTCCTCCGAGCGCTCGCGGCGCACCAGCCCCGCCTCATGCAGCCAGACCAGGTCCCGATGGGCCGTTAGCCTCGACACGTCACAGACCAGCGCCACATCCAGCGTCGCCGCCGAACCGTGCTGCGCCAGGAACGACAGGACCCGCCACCGCCGCGGAGACAACCGCCGCACGGCCACCTGATCAGCCATCAACCGATGATCCCTCCGGACATCGACGGCGGGTAGCCGTTCCGACGCCCACTACGGAACGTGACGCGGGCCCCGCCGAAGTACGCGGCCGCCAAGATGACCTGCACAGGCGCGCGGGTGGCATCGAGACCTGCGGAGCGAAGCGCTGGCATGCCCCACCGGGCAACCCCCACCCTCTAATCGGAGTTTCAAGGCGATTTTTGGAGATCACTGTTCAGCAAATCAGCCGAATGGGCGATCACAAGACCGTCGATAACGCGCATAGCGGTCAACCTCCTGTTGATCTCCGCAAGCCGCAACGCGCGAGAGTCGGCAAATCCAAACCCCGCATCAACCACCCAAGGTCGGGTCAATACCCAGACGCCCCTGGCACCGCACACCGTCACCCTCGGTCATATTTTGTGATCACCGACAGGGAACTCGGTCTCGATGACAGTGCCGGTCCTGTCAATCCCCTGTAATCGTGGAGGGCGTCGTTATGCGGCCTGGGCCTCCAGGGCGCGGGCCTCTGATCGTTCGTAGTCGATGGGGGTCGCCAGTCGCAAACGGAGTGCCGGCGACGCCGGTTGTAGAAGTCGGTGATCCAGGTGGCGATCTTCAGACGGGCTTCGGTGCGGGTGCGGAAGTGACGGCGGTGTACGTACTCGACCTTGATGGTGGAGAAGGCGGCCTCGGCGACGGCGTTGTCGAAGCACGACCCGACCCGCCCCATCGACTGGCGTACCTTCCATCGGGCGCAGGCTCGGGCGAAGTCGGCCGAGGTGTACTCACCCTCGCTGCCTCTGTCGCTGTGGAAGATCCGCCCGTCGACGTTGCCGCCGCGTGGTGCGTGACGCCACCACGTCCGGTCGGTTGGGTTCGGGCTGCCCCGGCGAGTGGGCTACTGGTAGTAGGGTGCTGGCCGCCTGACGACTTGGGGCGCACCGTGGCGGTGGCCGACGGGGTGGGCTGGTGTTCTGCCGGGGCGACGTGCTCTGGTGGTCCACCAGCGGGCGTACGGTGACGCCTGGCAGACCCTGACCTGCGCACCCTGACCTGAGCCGGGCGGTGCCCCCGCCCGGTCAGACGTTCACGTGGAAGTGCACCGCGAAGTAGCCGGTGTTCGCCGTGGAGTTGGACGCCTCCACGCCGACCCACCCGTGGAACGTCCCAGTGTCGCCGATCACCTGGAGCTGCGGCTTACGGTGTGAACCACCGGTGTAGCAGGTGCTCGACGTCAGGCAGGTGCACCAGTGCTCGTAGAAGTTCCGCCGGCCCGATCCCGCGAGGTAGTAGCGGATCGGGGAGGAGGTAGCGCCGTTCGGGCAGGACGAGCAGGTGGCGGTCGGGGGGCTGAGCCAGCTCAGGCAGTTCCCGTTGCATCGGGCGAACGACCGGAGGTCCATCCCGCTGGGGCCGGCGGCGCCGGTGCTTCCGCTGTAGCCGGCGTACCGGCCGGTGTACTGGGCCAGCGGGATGTTGCTGACCGGCGTGTACGCGTCGTTCGAGGCGGAACTGCCGAAGCCCCAGCCGACGGTGACCCCGTAGTTGGAGCTGACAAAGTCGAGCCGGGCCAGGTCGCTGGCGGGCTGGCTGACCGCCCAGGTTTCCTGGACGCCCCCGCTCCAGGTGATGGTGATGCTGTCACCGGAGTTGGTGTACGTGCCGCTCAGGGACTTCACGACGCCACCGGGCTGGAACCCGGCGGCCGTCCGCACCTCGCAGTCGTGGCCGGTGCAGCCGGTCGTCCGGACGCCCGTGCCGGCGGCCCCGACGACGGTGGCCCGGTTCCAGTACCAGAAGCTCTCGGTCACCGTGCCGTCGCCGAAGAAGTAGTAGGTCGCCAGCCGGACCCAGACCGGACCGGTGGCGGGCGCGCCGGCGGCGGGGATGGCCCCGAGCGCGACGCTGTAGATGCGCCGCCCGCCGGGGTAGTCCACCGCCTGCGCGGGCGCCGGCAGGACGACCGCTCCCATGGTCAGCGCCAGCAGCGCGGCGGCGAGATACCGCCAGGTGATCCTCCGTCGACGACCCATACGTCACTCCCCCTTATGACCGACCTGTCGACATATCGTATCTGATCGATACTGACCGGATGGTCCCGCGGCGCGGGACGCCCAGGGAAGCCGTGCCGGGTCAGGGGCCGAGCGGGTCGGGCCGACGTTCCAGGGAGGACTGGGGTCGCTGGCTGCGGAGCGCTGGCGCAGCTTCGCTCGCGACGGTGGTGTGGAGGATTTCCTGCCGCGCTCGACGAGCTGCTGTTCGACGCGCCAGACCCGTATCTCACTGCCGATGACCTGCTCGACCCGTCGGAGGGCCTCCGAACTGACGCGGCGCGGACACCGCCGACTTCTGGCGATGGCGGGATCGGGCGGCAGGATGCGCGGATGGCCGTGAACCTTCAGCTCTCCCGCGCCCGCGAACTGCCGGCCGGCGATCCGCTCGGGCGCGCCTGGGTGGGCTGGCGGGAGACCTCGACGGACGATGAGTTCTGGGAACTCAATCGGGGACCGTGGGCCCTCGCCGACCGTAGACAGCGAGCGGTTCGCCACCCTGTCGTTCGACGGCCGTGTTCAGGTGGTCGCGGAGATCAGTGGGCGGCATCGCTGCGACGATGACGGCAGGGTAAAGCGGAGGTATCCGGCATTGTGCTGCGCCCGGGCGACCCAGTGCACGACGCGCTGAAGGGCAGGCCGGTCCTGCGGCACCGCAACCGGGTCGGTTACTTCGACACCTCCGACCTGGACGGGCTGGCCGCGGCGGAGCGGGCCGGATTCGTGCGGCGGAAGCCCGTCACGATGATGGTCACCTGGAACCCGGAGAAGTGGAACCCGGGCGGTACCTGGGCAGACCAGACGTACCGCAGGAGGTCCGGGCCGTCGCCGACGGCGGGCTGTTACGCGGGCAGTGGGCCACCGGCGGGCGGACAGGCGGAATCGAGCCGGGCGACCGGTTCTTCTTCCTGCGCCAAGGCAGGGACGAGCGCATCGCAGCACGGCGCCGTCGCATCGACTTGTCGAAGCTCTCACCCTGCTCTTGGGTGATCGCGGCAACGGCGATGCGGAGCAGGTGTGCCGTATACCTACCTCCTGACCGGCCGACTGCTGGCCCGCTGATCTAGTGTCATGCCAGTTCAGCGGGCGTGGCATGTCAAAGGAGAGGGTGGGATAGCCTGCCTGCGGTGCCTCGAACGGCGTGACCGGAGGAGTCGATGCTGGGATGACGGCAGGGCGACCGATGCCCACACAGGACGACGTGCTCGGGTACTTCAACACGCTGTCGAACTGGGGACGGTGGGGCGACGACGACGAGCTCGGCACTCTGAACCACATCACCGACGACGTCCGGCTGGCGGCGGCGCGGGCCGTGCGCCACGGCAGGAGCGTGTCGTGTGCATGGGAGGTTGCCGTACCGGATGACATGGAGCGGTCGACGACGACTTGCCCGTGCGCCGCCGACATGCCGGGTGCCGAGGAGATGCCGGTGCCCGGATTCCGCGACGACCGGCGCTGGGGCTTTTCGTCCGAGCGGCTCGGCATCACGTTTCACGGCAATACCGTCACCCACGTCGACTCGCCGTGCCACATCTTCTGGGACGGCATGACGTACAACGGGCGGTCGCACTCGTTGGTCGATGCCGCGACGGGATCGGGGTGGGCGGCCGTCACGGCGGCGGCGAACGGGATCGTCACGCGTGGTGTCCTGCTGGACGTTGCGAGGGTCCGTGATGTGCCGTGGTTGGAACCGGGGCAGGGTGTGTTTCCCGACGATCTCGAGGAGGCCGAGCGTCGCCAGGGTGTGCGGGTGCGATCCGGCGATGCGGTACTTCTGCGGACCGGCTATGGCCGCGTCCGGCACGAGGCCGGTGAGGCTAGCGGGTTCACGCAGGCCGGCTGGCACGCGTCCTGCCTGCCGTGGCTGCATGAACGGGAGGTCGCGCTGATCGGCGCTGACACCCCCCAGGACGTTCAGCCGTCGGGGTACGAAGACGTGTTGATGCCGGTTCACGCCGTGAGCCTCGTCGCGATGGGTCTGTGGATGCTCGACAACTGCGACCTGGAGGTGTGCGCGACGACGGCTGCCGAGCTCGGCCAGTGGGACTTCCACCTCGCAGTCGCGCCGGTCCGCTTCGCCGGCACGTCCGGCAGCCCGGTCAACCCGATCGCCACATTCTGACCGCGGTTCACGAGGGGGTGCGATGCCATGAAGGACCCGGCCCGCACCTGGAACGCGGTCGTGGTCGGTGAGGACACGCCGTGCTGGTCGGGAACCACGCGGCACGAACTCATCAAGGCGTGCGGGGCGCACGCCTTGGCATACACCCCCGCAGAGCCGGCAGACACACACCGCCCGCCCGTGCCGGGGCCGGCTTCAACCCGCGGTGGGGGCGTCTGGCGGCGTTCTAGTCTGCTGGGAGCTCAGGAGAGTTGCAGCGCGAGAATGCCCGAGGCGAATCCCATTACCAGGGTGTTCGTCCACGGCGGCGAGGCACTCGATCTCGTGATGCAGCGGATGATGTGGTGCAAGGTACCGTCTACGGGATTTCACAAGCGGACGGCGTGCCGACGCGCAGCGCCCTTCGCCGGGCGAATGGCGTAGAGGATCGGGCGCCGGGGGATGGGGCACGCCTTGATCGGCCAGGTTCCCGCGGCGGCGGGGGTTGGTGCCGGTGCGCTGTATCACGGCACCTTCGCCGTTGATGGGCGTCGAGTGCGGGTCCCGACTGCGATGGGCAGCCCGCGGTTGTGGGCGCGGTCGGCGCGGGATCTGCCGTATCCGATCGAGCAGGTCCGCTCGGTCACCCTGCTGTGTGACGGTGGCCGCCATTTCTCGACGTCACCTCCGAGGTTCCTGTCACCGTCTACCCTCCCGGCGAGCAGCTGGATCCGGGCCGGGTGGCCGGGGTGGACCTGGGGATCATCAACCCGTACGCGGTCGCCGGCTCCGATGGCGAGGCTCTGTTGGTGTCGGCCGCCATGGCCGGCATCGGGGCCTACCGGGACGTGGAGACGGTCAAGCGCCTCGTGTTGGCCATGCGACTCCATCGCGCCAGCCACCACAGCTTGGACCTGTGGTGGACGGGGGCGACGGTGCTGACCGTGTCGGCCTGAGCATGGGCGGCTGACGGCGGGGCGGGCGCCTGATCACCAGGCGCAGGGCGCGTAGTCCTTCAGGAAGCAGCCGTACAGGTCTTCGCCCTGTTCGCCGCGGACGATCGGGTCGTAGACCCGGGCCGCGCCGTCGACCAGGTCCAGCGGGGCGTGGAAGCCGGCGTCCGCCAGCCGCATCTTCGTCGGGTGGGGCCGCTCGTCGGTGATCCAGCCGGTGTCGACGCTGGTCATGAGGATGCCGTCGGCCAGCATCTCCTGGGCGCTGGTCCGGGTCAGCATGTTCAACGCGGCCTTGGCCATGTTGGTGTGCGGGTGCCCCGGCCCCTTGTAGCCGCGGGAGAACTGGCCCTCCATCGCCGACACGTTCACTACGTACTTGCGGCGGGCGGTCGCTGCGGCCATCGCCGGTCGCAGCCGGCTGACCAGAACGAACGGCGCGGTCACGTTGCACAGCTGCACTTCGAGCAGCTCGACCGGGTCCACCTCGTGCACCCGCTGCACCCAGCTGTTGACCGGGTCGAGGTCCGGCACCAGACCGCCGGCGTCGATGGCGGTGGCGGCTGCGATCCGTTCCGGCGAGGCGGAGCCGCTGGTCAGCGCCAGCGCGGTCAGCGCGTGCGGGGGGATCGGGGCCGACTGCGGCGGGGCGGCCAGGCTGCCCGCCGGGTCGCCCGGGCCGGCCGGTTTGGCGAACGTGATCATCTCCGGCAGCGGGCCGTCCGGCAGGGCCGCCGCCTCCGCGGCGACGAGTTGCGCGTACGCCCCGGGCGTGCGGCGGACGGTCTGCGCCGCGTTGTTGATCAGGATGTCGAGGGGTCCCTGGCCGCTGACCGAATCAGCGAGGGCGATCACCTGGGCGGGGTCGCGCAGGTCGATCCCGACGATCCGCAGGCGGTGCAGCCAGTCCCCGCTGTCGGGCATCGCGGCGAATCGGCGGACCGCGTCGTGGGGAAACCGCGTGGTCACCGTGGTGTGCGCGCCGTCGCGCAGCAGCCGCAGCGCGATGTACATGCCGATCTTCGCCCGGCCGCCGGTGAGCAGCGCGCGCCGGCCGGTCAGGTCGGTGCGGGCGTTCCGGCGCTCCCGGTTGAGCGCGGCGCAGGGCGGGCAGAGCTGATGGTAGAAGGCGTCCACCTCGCGGTAGCGCTGCTTGCAGACGTAGCAGCCGCGCGGATTGTGCAGGATGCCGGCCGTGGCACCTACGGTGGGGGAGGTGAGCGGGATGCCCTGGGTCTCGTCGTCGATCCGGCCCGGGGCACCGGTGGCGGTGGCCGCCGTCACCGCGCGGTCGGCCGCCGCGATGGCATCCCGCCGTTCCTCGCGTCGCCGCTGCTTGATCACCTTGTAGAGTCTCGCGGTAGCCCGTTGCACCCGCACCACGTCGGGGTGGTCGGGAGGCAGGTCCTCCAACGCCTCGAAGACGCTGAGGCAGGTCTCCAGCCGGTCGCGGTCAATGCCGTATTGGCCGGTTTCCGTAATGTTGTCCGCCGTCATGCCGTCGCCGTCTCATCCCGTTTCCTGCGCCGGGTCTACCCGGCCCCACCCCAAGTCCGACCCGGAACTGTACGCACCGCACGACCTCCGACGCATCCCGCGTCTGCTCATCAGCCCAAGACCCGTCGAGGCCAACCTTGCCCCGGGTCTACCGAACAACGCATCTCCAGCCACGGAGAGTCCGGGGCGGCCTTGGGCACGCCAGTCGCGCCGCCACCGGAGTCGAATCCCGTAGCGCACGACGGCCTGCTCCTGTGCCGGCCACTACGGCAGCCTGGTCAAGCTGCTCGCCATGTACGCGACGCACACTCTGAAGGTTCTTCGCCGGCGAGATCATCCCGGAAGTTCCCTGGGCGCCTGTCTCTCGGCCCCCTCCGCCGGGCTTGACCAGAAGATCAAGAACGCCATTTGCGAAGATCAAGGCGCAGCACGGTGCCGACGAACGAAGACCGCGCCTGCCTACCAGAGGGTGCTGAAACCGGTCCTGGATGCGGCTGGACGCCCCCGGCGTCGACTTGGCGCCGGGGATGACTGCGGCTCGGCGAGCCTGAGTCCGAGGGCGAGCTCCTCCTGCCAACTCGTACGCCGAGAGCGGTGTCTGGCAGCTGCGGCCACCAGACCGAGCGCGAGCGGAACGACGATGGCAACCGCCAGCGAGCCCTCTGCGGTCAGGGTCCGCTTTCCGGCCACCATCACGTATGGCGGCTGGCTCACCACCAGCGGACCGGTACCCGCTGTGAAGTCGCCGCCGGGCATGGGTACCACGTGGACGTCGAAACTGCCGGTGTTGACGGCTGGAACTGCCAGGACAGCGACATGCTGCTGTCCGCGCCACCGGCGGAACTCTCCGGGCTACGTCCGCTGACCAGTCCTCGAGGTCGACGTAGATGCCGTCCAGGCTGGCGACGTTGTGGGACACCAGTCGCTCGGTCGGCGCGTCACCCGAGTTGACCCCGCGGGACTCAAGCGTCAACCTCTCACCGACGACCGTGTCGAGACCTGGACAGTACGACCGGCTACCGACGCTGGCATGGCCATTTACCGCCATGCCAGCGGGCGGTGGATGTCCGACAAGAAACGCCGACCACTCCCCAGCTCCTGGCCGACAGCCCCGCGATTCGCTCGCTATCAGGCCACGTATATGCGGGATGACCACACGAACCCGTTCCCGTCATGGCCTCGACCCCAGACAGGCGAGTTCGCATTCATTTTCGGTTGCTCAGGCGAAATCAGTTGGCGGGTTTGCCGAACCAGCGGGAGAGGTGGTCGTCCAGGTCCGGCTGATCGTCGCCGATCCAGGCGACGTGGCCGTCGGGGCGCAGCAGGAGGCACGGAACATCCAGTACCGCAGTGGGATCCCCGAGGTAATCGACCCGGTCCGACCAGCCGCCGACGGTCAGGCGTTCGGTGCGGTCCAGCAGCAGGCCGCGGCCGCGATGCAGCAGACCGTAGAGGTGGCCCTGTTTCACGTCGATGTCGCGCAGGCGGCGGCCGAGCAGGTCGGGGCCTGCGCCGAAGTCGTAGCGGATGCCGATCGCGGTGATCTTCTCGATCAGATAGCGGTTCACCTCGTCGAAGTCCATCAGTTCGGTGAGCAGCCTGCGCACGGCCTGCGGGCCCGGTTCGGTGGACAGCAGTTCCATCTGGGCGCGCGTGTCGTCCAGCACGTCCTCGGCGACCGGATGACGTTCGGCCTGGTAGGTGTCCAGCAGTGTTTCCGGCGCCCAGCCGCGGATCTGTGCGGCCAGTTTCCAGCCGAGGTTGAATGCGTCCTGAACGCCCAGGTTGAGGCCCTGTCCGCCGATGGGTGGATGGATGTGTGCCGCATCGCCGGCCAGCAGCACCCGCCCGACCCGATAGCGTTCGGCCAGCCGGGTGGCATCCCCGAAGCGGGACAACCAGCGCGGGGAGTGTACGCCGAAATCGGTTCCGGCGATGGTGCGCAACTGTTGTTTGAAATCCTCGAGGGTAGGCGGTTCCGCGCGATCACCGACTCCCGCGGCGGGGACGACGACGCTGTAGACTCCTTCACCGAAGGGCCGGAGCCAGAATCGCTGATGGGTCTCGTGGATTCCGATCACCTTGGCGGCGATCTCCTCCTGCGGCACACCCACTTCCATCTCGCCCATCAGCGTCTCGGTCCGCGAGGGCTCGCCGGGGAAGCCGACGCCGAGCAGTTTGCGCACCGTACTGCGCCCGCCGTCACAGCCGACGAGATAGCGCGAACGCAGCTGTTCCCCGTCGGCCAGCTCGACGGTCACACCGTCGTCGTCCTGCTCGAAATCGGCCACCGCACAACCGCGCCGGACCTGCGCACCCAGTTCGATCGCATGTTCTTCGAGCAGGTGAACGATGACCGGCTGCGGGATGCCCAGCAGATAGGCGTGCGCGGAATCCAGGCCCTCGGGCGCGGGTTTGTTGATGGCGGCGAAGAAGCCGCCGGCCGGACGCTGTCTTCCGCGTTCGAGAATGCGCTCCAGCAGCCCGCGCATTGCCATCAGCTCGATGCTGCGAATATGCAGACCGACTATGCGGACGAGCGACACGGGCTCGGTTTCCTTCTCCAGGACGAGTACCCGCACATCGTGCAGCCGCAGTTCAGCGGCCAGCGTCGCCCCAGTCGGCCCGCACCCGACAATGATCACGTCGAACATGAGGGGCGCGCGATCGGTGCCGGAGGCCGGAGACCGGAGTCCGGGAACGTCGACCACGGTGGAGTCGCGCTCGACCGCATCGGTCGACGACGGCTCGGCGGTGAACTGCGGAGAGTGCATAGGTGTTGCCTTTCGGGAGTGCCTTGTTGGCGAGGCGCTCCCGGCGACACCTACGTCAATCGCCCGACCGTGACGGGAAGGGGGAGAACCCACATCGATACAGCGTTCATGGGTCTCACCTCCTCGGGCGGTGTCACGGTCAGCTGCAAGCTACAAGCCCGAGCATCATCCCGTCGAGTCCTTTCCCAGCCACGTGATCACGACTCCAAGGGCCCGTGCGGCGCGATGCTGATCAGGGTTGCGACCGCCAGGCCATGGCTGATCTTTCCCCTTCGTGCGGTTGGCTTCTTCCGGGGTCAGCTCTTCAGATGAGCGGGCCGGTGGCGGGGATGTCTCCGGCGCGGAGCGCGGCATAGATGCTCCGGTCGGGCTCACTGCTGTTTGCCAAGCGCCGGCTGGGCAGGTCGTCTGTTCCGGCCCTTCCGAAGAGCGGATGGTGCCAGCGCAGGAGCTGCCCAGGTTCGGGGTGGTCGAGGTAGCGGGCGGCAAGCCAGTACCGCCGGTAGTCCGCATCGGCCTGGTCGGTGATTGCCTGCAGGTGAGTCAAGATCGCCCCCCGGCAAGCGTGCCGAAGTACCGGGGTCCGGCGCAATCGGCAGCCGTCCTCCGGCGATCGACCTCCCGGGCCATGTCGTACCGGGCGTCCGTATCTGCCGCCGAGCGGGTGCGCCCTGCCGGGCGTTCGTCACTGCCCCGGCCCTGTCCGGGTGCCTCCCTGGCGGTGACGTCTTGGCTGGCGTGAGCGGACGTTGTTGGCGACGTTGGTCATCGGGGGCTGCTATCCGAAGAGGGTGGGCGGTCTTGTGAACGCATGGTCGCGGGGCGCCAGGCGGTAGCGTGGTCCGGCCGCCCGGAGCACCACGTCGAGGACCTGGTCGGGGTTGGCGGCGTAGCTTGTGCTGAACCAGGCCATGTTCGCCTCCACCACGGCCCAGTGTTCGTCGCCGCGGTCGGCGTTGCTGGCCAAACCGACGTCGACGACGACGGCGCTGGGCAGGCTGTCAGCGCAGGCGTCGAGCAGGCTGGCGGCGAAGTCGAGCACGGCGGCGCGGTGCGGGCAGGCGTCGAGCCGGGCCGGGTCGAGCCGGCCGTTGATGGCGTAACGGCTGGCGGCGTGCACTGTGCCGTCGAGGACGAACAGCCGGTACTCCACCAGGAACGTCACGATCTCGCTGACCAGCACTGGAGTGTCGGCGGGGTAGCGATCGGCACGGGGTAGCCGGGAGCCGTCGGCGTAGACGCCGGCCGTCAGGGTTTTGTCTCGGGGCGGCTTGACGAACATCGGCGTACGGGACCAGCGTGCGTCGCCGAGAGTGGTGAGGGTGATGTCGCGGTGGGTGTACTCGTACGGCAGCTGCACCAGCCAGTCGTCGGCTGGTTCGAGCATTGCCAGGTCGAGGTCCGGGGCGACGGCAGCAGCAAAGGTCGGTCCACCGTAGAGGTGCCCACCCCGGGCCCGCCGCAGCTGAGCTGGTACTGACGGGTTGGGCAGCTGCTCCACTGCCAGGCCCCGCCGCCGGGCCGATTCAGCAAGCAGCTCGGCGGTCCTGTCGAGGCGCGGCGGCAGCACCAGAAAGTCAGCGACGGGGACGGCGATGGTCATGACCGACGATTCTGAGGATCCGCCACGTTGCCGTCGCCTGATTATCCTCGCCGCGCCCGATGGGAGGGGCGCGGTGCCACCCTCGCACCGCCCACCGAGCGAGCGTCTTGAGGCGTCGCGGCACACGATGGCTCCTGGACACCAGTTCCATCCTCATCTGGCCGCCGACAGCGTCGGAGACGACCGGATCTGTCGAATCGAGTGCACCGACCGCGTCACGTCGCCTTGTTTGAGCGGACACTCGCTCGCGATCACGCCGCTGTCATCCTCCAGATGTGCCCGGCTGCTCGATCGTGTTCAGTCTTCGCCGTAGGAGATCCCGTTCGGGTGCGGTGCCGGCCAGGTCGAGCGCCTTCCGGTAGGCAACGGCCGCCTCGGCGTGGCGGCCAGCCCGGTGCAACAGGTCGGCCCGGGCGACCGTGTAGGGATGGTAGCCGCGCAGCAGCGCCTCGCCGGCCAGCTCGTCCAGCAGCACCAGGCCCGCCTGCGGGCCGTCGCGCATCGCCACGGCCACTGCCCGATTCACCGCGACGATCGGGGACTCGGTCAGTGCCAGCAGCACGTCGTAGAGCGCCACGATCTGTGGCCAGTCGGTGGTAGCCACGTCGGCCGCCTCGTTGTGCAGCGCGGCGATCGCCGCCTGCACCCCGTACCGGCCGGGCGGCCCGCCGGTCAACGCGACCCGGACCAGCCCGATCCCTTCCTCGATCATGGCGCGGTCCCAGCGGCCGCGGTCCTGATCGTCGAGCAGGACCAGTTCGCCGTCCGGCCCGGTGCGCGCGTCGCGTCGGGCATGGATGAGCAGCATCAGGGCGAGCAGCCCGGCCACCTCACGCTCGGCGGGTAGCAGCTGGCGCAGTATCCGGGCCAGCCGGATGGCCTCCTCGGCGAGAGCGATCCGTTGCAGCTGCGGGCCCGCGCTCGCCGCGTACCCCTCGGTGAAGATCGAGTACACCGCTTGCAGGACCCCCGGCAATCGCTGCGGCAACTCGTCCGCGGACGGCACCCGGAACGGGATCCGCGCTTGTCTGATCTTCTTCTTCGCCCGCGTGATCCGCTTGGCCGTCGTCTCCGCCGGCACCAGGAACGCCCGCGCCACCTCGGCGGTGGTCAACCCGGCAAGGAAGCGCAGCGTCAGCGCGCCGCGGTCCTCGGCTGCCAGCGCCGGGTGCGCGCAGGTGAAGAACAGAAGCAGTCGCTCGTCCGGCAGGTCACCGCCCGCGTCCGGGGCCGGGACGGGGCCGGCCCGATCCGCCTCCACCTGGAGGATGGCCAGCCGCGCCGCGTACGCCTGGTCGCGGCGCAACCGGTCGATCGCCCGGCGCCGGGCCGTGGTCATCAGCCACGCTCCCGGCCGGGGCGGAACCCCGTCGACCGGCCAGGACGCCAGCGCTGCCTCGACCGCCTCGGAGGTGACCTCCTCCGCCAGGTCCAGGTCTCCGAAGCGGCGGACCAGGGCGGCCAGCAGCCGGCCGCGTTCCTCGCGGAACACCGCCGCCACCAACGCCACCGGCGTCTCGTGTGACGCCGCCGGTGCATTGTCCGGCGCTCCGGCGCCGGCCGCCCGTCCGTCCATCGTGGTCAGATCCCGAACTCGGCCACCGGCCGGATCACGACCGAGCCGTCGCCGCGGGCGCCGGGGCAGCGGGCGGCCCAGTCCAACGCGGCATCGAGATCCGGCACGTCGATCACGTAGAAGCCGCCGAGCACCTCGCGCGTCTCGGCGAACGGCCCGTCGGTCACGACCCGCTGGCCGTCCGACTCGACCCGCACCGCCGTGGCGGTCACCAGGTCGGCCAGCGACTCCCCGGAGACGAAGATGCCGGCGTCCTTGACCTCCTTGTCGTACGCGATCCAGTCCTCGACCGTGCAGTCGGTGTTCACGCCGTTCTCGTCCACCGCACCAGCGTTGATCAGCAGCATGTACTTCATGGTCTGTCTCCTGTCCGTCGTTGCCCTCGTGCGGCGGGGCCGCACGGAATCTCTACGGACGGGACCCCGCCAGATGGACATCCTCGCTAGAAATAATCCACGACGGACCCTCCGCCGAATTCGCATCCCCGCAGCGAAGGGCGCCCCGGCGTTGTGGGTACGCCTGGCCCGGGAGATCCCGCATCCGGTCGAGCAGGTCCGCTCGATCACCCTGCTGTGCGAGGGCGGCCGGCTGTTCCTCGGCCACACCACCACCGGAACCCGGTGAACGTTAGGGGACACGGCACCAACGCGTTCGCTTGGTTTCTGCGGTTTTGACCGGTTTGGCCAAGCCGGCTGTCACAGTTCGTGGGATCAAATCGATCGGCATCTTGACGGGTGGGGCCGGATGTGACGTAGTTGATCGAGCGGTTCGAATCGATATCGGCCGGCCCGCTACGGTCTGTGACGTCTAGGAGGCTTGTCCGTGTCTTTGTCTCGCCGCCAGTTCCTGTCCCGCTCGGCCGGAGCCGGTCTCGCCGTCGCCGTGGCCGGTTCGGTCGACGCCCTGTTCACCGCCGCACCCGCGCTGGGGGTGTCCGGCCCGGAGGTCGGGTACGGTCCGCTCGTGCCTGACCCGGCCGGCATGCTCGACCTGCCGGTGGGCTTCCGCTACACGGTGCTGTCACGCGAAGGCACCGTCCGGCCGGACGGTGGCATCGTGCCGAGCCGGTTCGACGGTATGGGTTCCTTCGCCGACAAGGCGCGCGGCACCCGCCTGGTCCGCAACCATGAGTGCTCCCCGACCGCGAAGATCACGCTCGTGGCTCCGCCGGAACGTACGTACGACCCGGCCGCCGGGGGCGGGACCAGCACGCTCGCCGTCGACGCGTCGAACCGTGCCGTCTCCGAGCACGTCAGCCTGGGCGGCACGGCCATCAACTGCTCCGGCGGTCGGACGCCGTGGCACACCTGGCTGACCTGCGAGGAGACCGAAGACAAGGCGGGTGCCCGCGGGTACACGAAGGACCACGGGTTCATCTTCGAGGTTGACCCGTACGACGATGCTCGCAACACCGATCCGACACCGCTGACCGCGATGGGCCGGTTCCAGCACGAGGCGGTCGCGGTCGACCCGCACACCGGCATCGTCTACGAGACCGAGGACGCGTTCGTGGCACCGCTGGGCAGCTTCTATCGCTTCCTACCGAACCGGCCGCTCGGCGGCCACGGGAGCCTGCGGGCAGGCGGCGTGCTGCAGGCGCTGCACGTCCCGGACCTGCCGGACCTGTCGGTGGTGACCGAGGCGGGCACCTCCTTCTCCGGCGTCGAGTGGCTTGACGTGCCGGACCCGCTGGCGACGACGGAGTCGGTCCGTGCCCAGGACTACGTCAAGCCGATCACCGGTGGGTACAAGATCGAGGGCGCCTGGTGGGGGGAGAAGGACGCCTGCGCCTACTTCGTCTCGTCGTTCGCCCGGCGTGAGCTGGGCTCGGCCCGCGACCACGACGGCCAGGTCTGGCGGTACGACCCCCGAGGCAACACGTTGCGCCTGGAGACCATCTTCACCCGTCCCACCCCGGCACCCGAGGACCCGGAGTTCGACTCCCCGGACAACATCTGCATGTCCCCGTACGGGGGCCTGATGATGTGCGAGGACGGGATCGGGGACCAGCACATCCTTGGCACGACCGCCGACGGCGAGGTGTTCGTCTTCGCCCGTAACCGGGTCAACGTCGGCACCGCCGGGGACCCGGAGTACGGCGAGCTGGCCGGCGCGACGTTCTCCGCCGACGGTCGGACCATGTTCTTCAACGTCTACAACCCGGGCATCACGTACGCCGTCACCGGCCCCTGGAACCGCCGCCAGGGCTGATCCCGCAGCCGCCCTGCGGTGCTCCCCGGTCCACATGTGATCGGGGAGCCCTTGGCCTGCTGTCGGACCGGTTCGGCCCGTTGGCCGTATTCAACGCTCGGCCTCCTGGCTGTGCGAGTAACCACGTGATCTGGTTGAGCCGCAGGAGACCATGCCACGATCGGCTCAGTGGGGGATGATGCCCCAGGAAGCGCTCCACGGCTCGTCCGGCTTGAGCACGATCAAATCGCGACCTGAACGCAGGGCATCCGGCGGGCAGGTCATCGGCTCCACCGCGATCGACCGCCGGTGGCGGGGCGACGGCACGCTGTCGGCCGTGTACACCTGCCACCAGGCGAACGCAGAGTCGGCCCACACGCTGGTCACCGCCGCGTCTGGGGTGCCGAGCGTGACGGTATGCCGATCCTGGCTGGCCAGGATGACGTCGCCGAAGGCGGTGCCCAGGCGGCCGGTCCCGATCTGCTTCGGGACGGTGTAGTCGAACTCCGAGCCGGCGACCTTCGCCTCCCCGATCGGCAAGTGGCGCGCGTCGACGAGCAGCCGCGACCGGGCCGGGATGCGTAGCCAGGTCTCCTCGACCGAGACCGGCGGCAGCAGGTAGGGGTGGGCGCCCAAGCCGAACGGCGCCGGCTCCGCGGCGGCGTTGGTCGCGGTGTGGGTCACCGTCAGGCCGTCGCCCGCCAGCTCCCACCGGGTGGTCAGGCTCAGGCTCCACGGGTACGCCGGTTGCGCCGGAAGATCGAAGCCGAGCGTGACGGCGGACGGGGTCTGCTCCAGCAGCCGCCAGGGGGCCCAGCGGACCAGGCCGTGGACGGCGCTGTGGGTCCCCGGTTCGGACAGCGGCAGCTGGTAGGTGTGACCGCCGAAGGCGTACTGCCCGTCGCGCAGCCGGTTGGGCCAAGGCGCGAGGACTTGACCAGCGCCGGCCGGGCAGATCTCGTCCTCGGCGTACCCGTCGACGACCTCGCGGTCTCCGGCCTGGTAGGTCCGCAGGCCTCCGCCGACCTCCACGATGACGGCGGTCTGGTCGGCGAAGCCGATCGTCCATTGCGATCCCGATGGCGCTTTTGGCATGCGCGAACCCTAACTGGCCGGCCGCGCCTCGGGTACCGTCACGGCGGTTGCCCTGGGGTTCGACTCCCTTCGGGCGCGCTTACGTGTTCAGGGAATGGCCAACTCGAGCAGCATGATCCACCACCACGACCTGGCGAACCCGACGATCGGTGGGTCAGCAGCCGGCGGTACGCGTGTAGTTCCGCGTCCCGAAGTAGAGAGCCAGGTTGCCGCTGAAGCGCACCTTGATGTCGTTGCCGTTCAGGCGCTGCTCGTAGTGCAGGTGCGAGCCTTCGGAGCCGCCGCTGTTGCCCACGTAGCCGATGGTGGTGCTGTAGCCGACGGACTGGCCGACCGAGACGTTGAACCCACTGAGGTGGGCGTAGTAGGTGGTGTACCCGTTGCCGTGGTTGATCCGCACGTACCGGCCGTAGCTGGTGTCACCGAGGTTGGCGACCACGTCCACCGTGCCCGGGGCGCTGGCCTTGACCGGATCGCCGTGGTCGTTGGCCCGGTTGAAGTCGATCGCGTACTGCGGGCTGTGCGTGGTGCGGGTCTGACCGGACCACGTCTGGTTGCACGGGAACGGCGTCCGGAACGACGGCGCGGCGGCGGCGGGCGACGCCGGAACCAGGAACGCGGCGGTCGCCAGCAGGGCGACACCGAGGGAACTCGTCAGGCGGGCGCGCATCCGAACCTCCACAGTCATAATCTTCGATTTCTGTGCCGGATGATGTCAGAAAGTTCCGATGACCGGAAGACCGTCACCGGCCCACTGCGGATGCTCACCGAGGTTGAGCCACGACGTCGACGTCGGGGTGAAGTGCAGATGGATGCGCGGGGATGTGTGGCCGGCCGGCGTTGCACAGCCGGTTGTGGGGGCGTAATTGTTGAGCACCAGACGCAGGTCCCGCTGGCTGCCCAGCAGGTGGTGCTTTTGCCAACAATTCGACTCGGTGTCAGGTGGAGTCGGTCGCCTGGTTCTGTGGGGGCACCAAGGTCACCGGCATGACTGTTTCCACTCCTGACCTGTCCCGCTTCCGCCGGGCCGGGGCGATCGCGGCGGCCGCGCTGGCCGCGGCGGCGCTCGGTGTCGTTCCGGGGGCCCGCGCCGAGGCCGCCACCGGCACCCTCCCGCTCGGCGACGCCGACCTGACAGAGGTACGCACCAGCCGTACCCTGGCCGAGGGCGTCACCCTCACCCGGATCGAGCGGGGCAGCGAGCCGGCACCGGCCGACCAGATCAACACCACCACGCGCGGTCCGTGGGTGGTCAACGTGCTCACCATCGACCCGAGCCAGGCCCGGGGGCACCTGCAGGCGACGTACGGCCCGGACCTGAGCCAGGTCGAGAAGACCAGCGACCTGGTCCGCGCCTCCGGCGCCCTGGCCGGGGTCAACGCCTCCTTCTTCACCTTCACCGCCAGCCGGCTCTACCCCGGCGACCCGGTCGGGCTGGGACTGTTCGGCGGGCAGCTGCTCAGCGAACCCACCCGCGACGCGGCCGAGGTCAACTTCGTCGTCGACGCCAACAGCAACCGGGCCCTGACCGGGAAGCTGACCTGGTCGGGCAGCGTACGAAACCGGCAGACCGAGGCCAGCCTGCCGCTGGAGTTCATCAACCACCCGCCGGTCGTGCCGGCCGGCTGCGCCACCCTCACCGACCAGACGCAGTGCACCCTCCCCGGCGACGTCGCCGAGTTCACCCCCGAGTTCGCCACGGCCACCCCGTCGGGTGCCGGCGTGGAGGTCGTGCTCGACCGGCTCGGCTGCGTGGTGCGTACCTCGACCACCCGGGGCACCACGTTGACCGCCGGGCAGACCTCGCTGCAGGCCACCGGGCGGGACACCGTGGCCCTGCTGGACGTGGTTGAGCAGGGGTGCGTGAGCACCACCTCGACCCTGACCGACCAGGACGGTGAGGAACTTCCCGTGCGGCCCGGGCTGTTCGGGGTGAACGGGCGGTACCCGCTGACCGCGGACGGCCAGATCGTCGTACCGGCAGGCTCCGGCAGCTTCTTCGCCCGCAACCCGCGTACCATCGCCGGCACCACGCGGGACGGGAAGATCGTGCTCGCGACGATCGACGGCCGCCAGACCACCAGCGTCGGCACCACCATGGACGAGACGGCCGCCGTCGCCCAGGCGCTCGGCATGTCCGACGCGGTCAACCTCGACGGCGGCGGATCCACCGCGATGGCCGTCGAGGGTGCCCTGGTCAACCAGCCGAGCGGTTCGACCGAGCGGGCGGTCGGTGACGCGCTCGTCTACGTGGACGGCCCGTACCGCAGCGGAAGCTGACGCCGCCACGGACGGGAGTAACCGCGGAGGTGCGGCCGGATCCGTGCGACGGTGCCGGCCGCACCCTCAGGGTGCCGTCCAGGTCTGCACCTCGACCAGGTTGCCTTCGGGTCGCGCAGGTAGGCCGAGCGCACGCCCCACCCAGGACGGTCGCCGGCGGAATAGCGCCGGTCGGGAATGGCCAGAGGCGTCCGGTATTTGATGACGAGGGCGTCGCTGCGTAATTCGTCGGCGTCCAGTGGTAGTCCGGCCCAGATCGCGGCTGCGGCGAGGAGGCTGAGCGGGGTGTGCGGACTGCAGCGGGCGTCTGAGTGGAGGTCGTTGTCGAGCCAGGCATCCTGGCAGTCGAGGCTTTATGGGGACTACAGCTGCATGTCTGGGGCTACCGTGACCCTGAGGGCAGGCGCGATCCGCGCCGTGAACCAGGGGGCTGCCGATGACGGGCGCTGTGGGCTCCGAGGTGGAGGTGCTGGTGGTCGGCGCGGGGCCGACCGGTCTCACCATGGCCGGGCAGCTCGCCCGGTACGGCGTGCGAGTGCGCCTGGTGGACCGCGCCCTCGACCGGGTGCACGAGTCGCGGGCGCTGGCCATCCAGCCCCGTACGCTGGAGGTCCTCGCCGGTCTCGGGGTGACCGACGAGATGGTGGCGGCCGGCAACCGGGCGGTCCGGTTGACCCTGCACGCGGGGCGGCGGCAGCGCTCGGTGCCGTTGTTCGACCTGGGCCTGTCCGACACGGCGTACCCGTACCTGTTGTTTCTGTCGCAGGCGGAGACCGAGCGGCTGCTCGGCGAGCACCTCGCGGCGGTCGGGGTGACCGTCGAACGCGGCGTCGAGCTGGTCGGCCTGGAGCGCACCGACCGGGCGGCGGTCGCGACGCTGCGCGACCGTGATGGCCGGGTGCGGCGGGTGTCTGCCCGGTACGTGGTGGGCTGCGACGGCGCGCACAGCGCGGTGCGGCAGTTCGCCGGGATCGGGTTCGAGGGCGGCGCCTACCCGCAGACCTTCGTGCTGGCCGATCTGGAGGTCGACGGCGTGCAACCGGGTGCGGCGCACGCCTTCCTCTCCGGGCGGGGGATGCTGTTCCTCTTCCCGCTCGGCCGCCCGGCCACCTGGCGGCTGTTGGCCATGCGCCCGGCCGACGACCCCACCCCGCCCGGCGCGCCGGTCCACCTCGCCGGGGTGCAGGCGCTGGCCGACACGTACGCGGGCGGGGCGCTGCGGTTGCACGACCCGGTGTGGGCGACGAACTTCCGGCTGCACCACCGGGCCGCCACCGCCTACCGGGCCGGGCCGGCGTTCCTGGCGGGCGACGCCGCGCACATCCACAGCCCGGCCGGTGCGCAGGGCATGAACACCGGCATCCAGGACGCGGTGAACCTCGGCTGGAAACTCGCCCGGGCCCTGCACGCCGACGCCGACCCGGCTCTGCTGGACAGCTACCAGGCGGAACGGGCCCCGGTCGGCCGGATGGTGTTGCGGTTCAGCGACCGGGCCTTCACCGTTGCCACCGCCACCAACCCGCTGGTCCGCTTCGCGCGCACCCGGATCGCTCCCGCCCTGCTGCCGGCGGTTCTCGCGCCCCGGTTCGTGCGGGCCGCCGCGTTCCGCACCGTCGCCCAGCTCGCCATCCGCTACCGACGCAGCCCACTGTCCACGGAAGGTTCACACGCGCCGCGGACCGGTCCACGGGCCGGCGACCGGCTGCCGGACGTCCCATTGGCCGACGGCGGCTCACTGCACCGGCTCACCGCCGCGCCCGGCTGGCACCTGCTGCTCTGCGGCCCACCGCAGGGATGGCCCGCCCGCGAGATCGCCGACCTGACCCGACGCCGCCGTGGCCAGCTCACCGCACACCAGCTGGCCGGCCTGGACGGTGTGGCGCCGGGAGCCGGTGCGGAGGTGCTGCGCCGGCTCGGGGTCGGTCCGGGTGCCCACGCCAGCTACCTGGTCCGACCCGACGGGCACATCGGCTACCGCGCGGGCGGCACCGACCTGACCGGCCTGCGTGCCTACCTGGTCCGCTGGCTCGGCGCATAGCCGCCCTGTGACAGGCCCACATTGCGGCGGGTGACGGGTGGTCGAATACGCGACCCGCGACATTGGCGCCAGGGCCATGTCCATTCAAAGTCAACAAACTGCAAGTCGGATTCTGATCATGTGGTTGGGGCCGAACTCGGGCCGGAGTCGTCCTTCAGGTACATGATCGAGTCGAAGGCTCTGACCAGGCGAGTAGTCGTGACATGCCTGCCGCCCGTGGATTTCTTTGACGAGGACGAGCAGCGCCACGGCGCCAGCGACGAGGAACTCGGGGCGGCGTACGAAGAGGCTTTGGTCGCTCGGCGGGAGCAGCAGCGTGAGTGGGTGAGGTGCGGAGCAAGCAGTCGAGGCGGATCCGGGTGACCGGCGCCCAGTGGTACGCGCCACCTGAGCCGAGCGGCGGCGTGCTCGCTGTCGGCGCGTAACGCGGTCCTGCGGTGTCGACTGTTGTCGCCACTGGCGGTCGGCGGGGCGTACTGCCAGGTCAGTGGGCCTGGCGGGGGTGCGGTCGCCGGGCCAGCACCGCCGGAGCGGGGCGGTGTTGCCGAAACGAGGTCTTGACGAGTCGGGAAGTTTGACATTTGATAAATCCCGCCGATGCAGGAGGTCTCATGTCAGCTCGCACCCGTCTCGTCGCGGCCGTCGCCGCAGCGGCTCTCACACTCACCGTCGCCGGCTGTGGTGACTCGGAGAAGGCCGATTCCCCCGATGCCCCCTCCGTCACCTACCTGACCTCCTTCGGGACGTTCGGTCGGGACGCGTACGCATACGTCGCCCTGGAGAAGGGCTACTTCAAGGAGGCCGGGCTCAACGTCACCATCAAGCCCGGCACCGGCACCGTCGATGTCATGAAGCTGATCGGGTCGGGGCAGGCCGACTACGGCCCCGGCGACCTCTCCGGGGTCATCACCACACTGGCCAACGAGAAGATGCCGGTGCGCGTGGTGGCCGCCATCCACCAGCGGTCGATGGCCGGCATCGCCTCGCTGGACAAGGCGATCGACTCGCCGGAGAAGCTGCCCGGCGCCAGCATCGCGGACAGCTCCGGCTCCACCAACATGATCATTTTTCCGGCGTACGCCAAGGCGGCCGGCATCGACCCGAAGTCGGTGAAGTTCGTCCCGTCCTCGCCGCAGTCGCTCCCGCAGTTGCTCGCCGCCGGCTCGGTGGACGCGATCGGCCAGTTCGCCGCCGGCAAGCCGCTGCTGGAGAAGGCGGCCGGTGGCAAGACCGTCACCATGCTGCCGTACGCGGACAAGCTCCCCGACCTGTACGGCAACGGCCTGCTGGTCTCCGCCGCGAAGCTGGAAAGCAACCGCGCCGAGGTCGAGAAGTTCACGGCAGCGCTGGTCAAGGGCCTGCTCTACGCGGTGGAGCACCCCGAGGAAGCAGCCCAGCTGCTCAAGAAGCACGACCGGACGGCCGACGAGAAGGTCGCCGCCGCCGAACTCACCGAGATGCGCCCGTACGTCCTGGGCGACGGCGGATCGGCCGGAAAGCTGGACCGGGCGCGGGTGGAGGCGATGATCAAGCTCCTCGCCGGCACCGGCACCCTCAAGTCGACGCCGAACGCCGAAGACATCGGCGTCTACGACATCGCAAAGCCATAACTTCCTCTTCGACGGCGGTGCGCGTGGCCGGATGCCGCGCGCACCGCGAGGGGCGAACCATGATCGGAATTCGTAACGTTTCGCAGATCTACCGCACCCGGGCCGGTGACGTGGAGGCCCTGCGTGATGTGTCGCTGGAAGTCGCCGACGGCGAGTTCGTGGCGATCGTCGGGCGGTCCGGGTGCGGTAAGTCCAGCCTGCTGCGGCTGGTGGCGGGCCTCCAGGCGGCCACCTCGGGCGAGATAACCGTCGCCGGCACCCCGATCCGGGGGCCACGGCGGGACATCGGCTTCATGTTCCAGCGCCCGGCGCTGCTGCCGTGGCGGTCGGTCATCGACAACGTGCTGCTGCCGACTGAGGTGTTCAAGCAGGACCGACGGGACGCCCGGACCCGCGCACACGAACTGCTCGACCTGGTCGGGCTGAACGGCTTCGAGAAGCGCCTGCCGCACGAACTCTCCGGCGGGATGCAGCAGCGGGTCTCGCTGTGCCGGGCCCTCATCCAGCAGCCGCGCGTGCTGCTGATGGACGAGCCGTTCTCCGCACTCGACGCGCTTACCCGCGCCGACCTCACGGTCGAACTCCAGCGCCTCCAGATGAAGCACGCCTCGACGGTGCTCTTCGTGACGCACTCGGTCGACGAGGCCGTGCTGCTCGCCGACCGGGTCGTCGTACTCAGCCCGCGACCGGGCCGGCTGCGGCAGATCGTGGGAATCGACATCGCCCGTCCGCGTTCGCTGGGACGCGACGGCCACTCGGCCGAACTCGGCGTGCTGCGCGCCCAACTGCACGACCTGCTCATGACCCCCGAGGAGGTGGCACGGTGACGGTCACCGAATCCCGCCGTACCGGCCGCGACAAGCCACGCGCCGCAGGCCGCTGGGCCCAGCAACTCCCGCCCGTGCTCGGCGTCGTGGCCGCCACCGCCCTGTGGTGGGCGATCACGGTCGTCTTCAAGGTGGAGAGCTTCATCCTGCCGTCCCCGGGGCAGGTGGCGCAGACCATGGTCGAGGAATCCGCCTACCTGTGGGACAACACCCTGGTCACCCTCTGGGAAACGCTGCTGGGCTTCCTGATGGCCATCGCGATCGGGGTGCCGCTGGCGCTGATCGTCACCGCCTCGCGGATGCTGGAACGGACCGTCTACCCGCTGCTGCTGATGCTCAACGCCGTACCGAAGGTGGCCGTCGCGCCGCTGCTGGTGGTGTGGATGGGCTTCGGCCAGTTCCCCAAGGTCTTTCTGGTCTTCCTGGTCTGCTTCTTCCCGATCGTCATCTCCACCGCCGCCGGCCTCAGCTCCACCCCGGCCGACCTGGTGGAGCTGGGCCGGTCGCTGAAGACCAACTGGTGGCAGACGTTCCGCATGATCCGGATGCCGGCCGCCATCCCGCAGCTCTTCGTCGGTCTCAAGCTCGCCATCACCCTCGCCGTCATCGGCGCGGTGATCGCCGAGTTCGTCGGCGCCACCGAGGGGCTGGGCTACGCGATCGTCGCCTCCGGCGCCAGCGCCGACACCGCGTTGGCCTTCGCCGCGATGATCCTGCTCGGGGTGCTGAGTGTCGTGCTGTTCTACCTGCTCGCCGCAGTCGAGCGGTTCTTCGTACCGTGGGCGGACCGGGCATGAGCGCGCCGGACTTCCCGCCGACGGTCCCGGTCCGGTGGCTCACCGACGCCGTCGCCTCGGTCTTCGGCGCACTGGGCTACTCCGAGCAGGCGGCCGGCCTGGTCGCCGGCTCCCTCGTGGACGCCGACATGCGGGGAATCCCCTCGCACGGGGTGATGCTGCTGCCGATGTACGTCGACCGGATCAGGGCCGGCTCGGTCAGCCGGGCCGAGCGGGCCGAGGTGGTCCGCGACAAGGGCGCCATCGCGGTGCTCGACGCCGGCCACGCGCTGGGGCAGCTCACCGGTGACCAGGCGATGCGGCTGGCGGTGGCGAAGGCGCAGACGTACGGCGTCGGCGTGGTCACCGTCCGCCGGGCGTTCCACTTCGGCGGGGCGTTCCGGTACGTGGACCTCGCCGCGAACAACGGCTGCATCGGCATCGCGGCGGCCAACACCCGCCCGCTGATGCCCGCCCCCGGTGGCGCCTCGGCGGTTGTCGGCAACAACCCGCTCGCGGTGGGCGTACCCCGCGCGGGCGGCAAGCCGGTGATCCTCGACGTGGCGCTCTCCGAGGCCGCGCTCGGCAAGATCCGGCTGGCCGCCGGTGAGGGCCGCGAGATCCCCGCGAGCTGGGCGACCGACGCGCAGGGGCGGCCCACCACCGATCCGGCCGCCGCGCTCAAGGGACTGCTGCTGCCGTCCGGCGCCCACAAGGGATACGGTCTCGCGCTCATGATCGACGTACTGACCGGGGTGCTGTCCGGCGGGGCGTACGGCCGGGGCGTCCAGGGCCTCTACGCCGACGTGTCGGTGCCCAACGACTGCGCGCACTTCTTCCTCGCCCTCGACGCCGAGGCGTTCGCCGACGACGCGGAGGAGCTCGCCCGCCGGGTCGACGACCTGGCCGACCAGGTGCTCGGCTCCGCGCTGGCGCCCGGCACGGAGCGGGTCCACCTGCCCGGTGACATCGAAGCCGACCGGCACGACCGGGCGTCGCGCGACGGTGTCGCGCTCCAGCCGTCGGTCTTCGCCGGGCTGGTGGAGGTCGCCGCCGGGCTGGGCGTGCCGCTCCCGCCACCGCCCAGCGCCGGCTGACCCCGGTCGACGAAGGAGGAAGGAAGTCATGCAGGCCAGTTTCGACGCCACCGGCGAGGTGCTCGTGGTCACCGGGGGCGCCAACGGCATCGGCGCCGCCCTCGCCCACGCGTACGCGGACGCGGGGGGCACGGCCGTGGTGTTCGACGTGACATCGGGTCAGCCGCACCCCAGCGGGCGGGTGCAGGAGCACCGGGTGGACGTGTCCGACCGCGACGCGGTGCACGCCGCGGTCGCCCGGGTGCTCGCCGAGCACGGCCGGATCGACGCCCTGGTGGCCGGAGCGGCGGTGCAGCCGCGGTGCGACGTGGTCGACATGGACCCCGAGCAGTGGCGCCGCACGCTGGCGGTGAACCTCGACGGGGTGGTCTGGTGCGCGCAGGCGGTCCTGCCGGACATGATCGCCCGCCGCTCGGGCGCGATCCTGGTCTTCGCCTCGGGCCTGGCCACCGCCGGCCGGGCGCAGGCGTCGGCCTACGCGGCGAGCAAGGGGGCGTTGATCGCATTCGCCAAGTCGCTCGCCGCCGAGGTCGCCGAGCACCGGATCCGGGTGAACACCGTCTTCCCCGGCGTGGTGGACACCCCGCAGTTCCAGCAGGCCAACCCGAGCGGCGGCGAACGGGAGCACTGGGCGCGGGCCACCGGCATCGGCACGCCGGCCGACGTGGTCGGCCCGCTGATGTTCCTGCTCTCGCCCGCCGCGACCATGACCGGATCCACCCTGACCCGTGACCGGGCGTACCCGAGGAGCGAAGCACAATGAGCAGCACGACCGAGCAGTTGCCGGTGGGCATCGTGGGCGCCGGGCCGGTCGGCCTGGTCACCGCGCTGGGCCTGGCCCACTACGGCGTGCCGGTGGTCATCTTCGAGGAGGACGAGCGGCTGTCGCTGGACACCAAGGCCGGCACCGTCCTCACCCGCACCCTGGAGGTGCTGCACCGGTGCGGCGCCCTGAACGACGTGCTGGCCGGGTCGCTGCGCATCGACGAGATCGGCGAGCTGGACCGGGCCACGAACACCCAGACCCTCAGCGTCCGGACCGGAGACCTCACCGAGGACACCCGCTTCCCGTTCGTCATCAACATCCCGCAGCACGAGCTGGAGCCGATCCTGCGGCAGCGGCTCGACATCACCGCCCCCGGCGCGCTGCACATGGGACATCGGCTGCTCGACTTCGTGCAGCACCCGGACCGGGTGGACCTGCGGCTGCGCACCGCCGAGGGGGAGCGGACGGTTCCGGTGCGGTATCTGCTGGGCTGCGACGGCGGTCGGTCCGCGGTCCGGGACCAGATCGGCGCGCGGGTCGAGGGCGAGACGTACCAGGAGCGTTACATGCTGGTCGACTTGAAGGTCGACCTGGACGTGGAGAACCCGCGCGACTACCCGTACCTGGCCTACTTCGGTGATCCCCAGGAGTGGATGATCCTGGTCCGCCAGCCGCACTGCTGGCGCTTCCTCTACCCGCTGCCGGCCGGGCAGGCCGAGCCGGACCGGGAGGAACTGGTCGACAAGGCACGCCGGTTCATCGGGGACACCAAGACCCTGGAGATCGTCGGCACCAACATCTACAACGTGCACCAGCGGGTGGCCGACCGGTGGCAGGACGGGCGGGTCTTCCTGCTCGGCGACGCCGCGCACCTGATCACCCCGATGTGGGCGCTGGGCCTGAACACCGGTGTCCTGGACGCCTCCAACCTGCCCTGGCGGATGGCCTGGGTGCTGCGCGGCTGGGCCGAGCCGAGCCTGCTCGACGGCTACCAGGTCGAGCAGGAACCCGTCGCCACCAAGGGCTCCGCGGCGATGGCCGCGGCGGCGCGGGCCTACATGGCCCGGCGCGCGGACGACCCGGGGGTGATGACCGCCGGCAACTGGGGCAACGCGTTCACCCGCGCCATGCTCGGCGTACGCCTCGACGTGAGCGGCACGGGCGACTGGTCGATGGTCGCCGCCGGTGACGAGCCGCTGCCGGTGCTGGCCGGGGCGCGCAGCCCCGACCTGCCGCTGTTCGGTCAGTCCGGCACGGTGCACCTGCACGACCTGGCTGCCGACGCCTTCGTGGCGCTCTACTTCACCGACCCGCGCCGGGTCCCGGCACTGCCGCCACAGGAGTCACCCGCGCTGCGGCACTACGTGGTGAGCCGGTGGGACGCGCCGCACGACTCCGGACTGCGGGACCGGGCGCTGTTCGACCCGGGAGACCGGGTGCGGCGCCGCTTCGGGGTCGACAACGACACACTGGTGCTGGTTCGCCCGGACGGGCACGTGGCGGCGATCGTCCCGTTCGACCCCGTCTCCGGCATCGACACGGCCGCCCAGCTCTACGCCCGGGTCACCGGCTGCCCACCGCCCGTGACCCGGTCCGACAACACCCTCGTCTGCGAAAGGGATGACAATGAGTAACTACGGTCACGCGACCGCCCCGGACGGAACCCAGGTCGAGCTCGGTGCCGTCGGCCAGCAGGTGGTCTTCGAGAACGACCAGGTGCGGGTCTGGGAGATCAGCCTGGCGCCCGGCGAGCAGCAGCCCTGGCACCACCACCTCAACCCGTACCTGGTGATCGCGCTGGAAGCCGCCGACAACCGGATCGACGCGCTCGCCGGCGGCGACCCCCGCCTGGTGCACGAGGCCATCGGCGGGGTGGTCTACCGCGAGCCGGGGGAGATCCACATGCTCACCAACAACGGCACCACCCGGTACCGCAGCCGGCTCGTCGAGCTGAAGTGCCTGGGGGAGAACCTCGTGTCCGGTCAGGGCGAGCGGTGAGCGACCTGCCGCTCGTACCGACCCCGCCGGTGCCGGCCGGCGTCGACGAGCAGGAGTGGGCCAACAACCTCTCCGAGCCGTCGAACTACGGCGGCGAGGCGGCCGACCGGTCGCGGGAGGAACTGGTGCCCGGCCCGGACGGCCTGGTGCTGGCCCGCTTCCGCGAGATCCTGCTCCAGACCGACGAGCTGGACTGGGCGGACAAGACGCTGGCCGGCCTCTCCCACAAGGCGCTGTGGCGCAACGAGGAGACCGAGGCGTCCATCTCGCTGATCCGGTTCCGCAAGGGCGCCGGCATCCCGCTGCGCCACTCACACGCGTCCAACCAGTTCATGTTCTGCCTCAGCGGCCGGTACACCTACGTGCCCACCGGGCTCACCCTCACCCCGGGCTCCTTCTACTGGAACCCGAAGGGCAGCCTGCACGGGCCCACGCTGGCCGAAGAAGAGAGCGTCCTGCTGGAGATCTACGACGGGCCGCACTACCCGACCCAGCCGGACTGGTACACCGACCCGGCGGACGCCCGCTAGCTCCACCTCGAAGAAGAGAAGATGACGATGCCCAAGCAGCAGATTGTTTCCCCCGAGCTGGCCGCCCCGAACGGTCACTTCGCCCAGGCCACCCAGATCAGGGCGCGGGGCCGGATGGTGTTCGTGTCCGGCATGACGGCCCGCAACCGCGAGGGCGGGGTCACCGGCGTCGGCGACATCGCCGCCCAGACGCACCAGGTCTGCCAGAACCTGCGCGCCGCGATGACGGCTGCCGGCGGGTCGCTGGAGGACATCGTGCGGGTGGATGTCTACGTCCGCAACATGGAGGACTTCCACGCCATCCACGAGGTACGCCGGCAGTACTTCACCGGTGAGCCGCCGGCCTCGACGATGGTGGAGGTCTCCAAGTTCGTGAACAAGGACTACCTGATCGAGATCAACGCGATCGGCGTGATCGACGACGAGCAGGACGCCTGATGAAGCTCGCCAGCGTTCGTACCGAGACCGGCCGGCGGATCGGGGTGGTGGACGGCGACACCGTCGCCGTGCTCCCCGCCGAGCTGGGCGACCTCGACGAGGCGATTCGTGGTGGCGTGGACGCGTTGGAGGCCGTCCGCGCCGCCGCGCGGCAGGTCGCGGCGGTGCCGTTGGCCGAGGTCCGGCTCGACGCGCCGCTGCGCCGGTTCAACCGGGACATCCTCTGCACGGGTTGGAACTACTGGGACCACTTCGAGGAGTCGCGCGGCAAGCGGGAAGGGCAGGACCCCGCGGAACGGCCCAAGCACCCGACCTTCTTCACCAAGGGCCCGGACACGGTCGTCGGCCCGTACGACGACATCGCCTACGACCCGCAACTCTCCGCCAAGTGGGACTACGAGGCGGAGGTGGCGCTGGTCATCGGTGCGGACTGCCGTTCGGTGAGCGAGGCGGACGCGCTGTCGTACGTGGCGGCGTTCTGCGTGGCCAACGACGTGTCGCAGCGCGACCTGCAACGCGCGCACGGCGGCCAGTGGCTCAAGGGCAAGAGCATCGACGCCACCATGCCGCTCGGGCCGTGGCTGACCACCGTGGACGAGGTGCCGGACCCGGCGAACCTGCGCATCCAGTGCGAGGTGAACGGCGTGCTGCTCCAGGACGCGTCGACCGGGCAGATGGCCTTCCCATTCGCCCGCATCATCGCGGAACTGAGTTGGGGGATGACCCTGCGGGCCGGCGACGTGGTGCTCACCGGTACGCCGAGCGGCATCGGGAACGCCCGTGACCCACAGGTGTTCCTGACCGACGGGGACCTGGTGGTGACCCGGGTGGAAGCGCTCGGTGAGCTGCGCAATCGGGTGCGACTGACGAAGCTGCACTGACCCCGCGACGGGTGCGGGGCGGCGCAGTGCGGCGCCGACCCGCACCATTCCACAGCGACGAAATTGGTACCATTTCCAGGGCCCTGATGCGTTTGTGGGATCACCCGAGCACCCCATGAACATGGATCATGTCCCGTGAGAATGGGACGAGCACGGCATCCACCAGCGGCTCTATCCGGAGGCAAACCGTGGTAACAACGCATCGTCGATCCGTCCTGAGCGACGCCAACGACGACGGCCGGGCCGGTGCCGGTGGAGCCGACGGACAGCACCGCACCCTCGCCGACTCGGCGACCGCGGTCCTGCACGAGGCGATCCTCACCGGCCGGCTGCCGGCCGGCACCCCGCTGCGCCTCAACGAGATGGCCGACCTGCTCGGCATGAGCATGAGCCCGGTCCGCGAGTCGATCCGGCGGTTGGCCGCGCTCGGCCTGGTCGAGGTGGTCCAGCACAAGGGCGCCTGGGTCATGCCGCTGACCGTCGAGGACGCGGTCGACACCCATGAGACCCGGATCGCCATGGAGACGGCACTGATCGAGCGGGCGGCGACCCGGTTCACCGCCCAGG
Source organism: Micromonospora sp. NPDC023814 (assembly GCF_040639595.1). Classification (NCBI taxonomy): domain Bacteria; kingdom Bacillati; phylum Actinomycetota; class Actinomycetes; order Micromonosporales; family Micromonosporaceae; genus Micromonospora; species Micromonospora sp. NPDC023814. Next base: position 81,706 of record NZ_JBFAAF010000014.1, on the reverse strand, counting down.
ACGCCCGGCGGGCCGAGGCGGCACTCGACGAACACATCGCCGCGTCCGTGCGCGGCGACGCCACGGCTGCCCGCAGGGCACACACCGAGTTCCACTTCACCATCTACCGGGCGGCCGGATCGCGTTGGCTGCTGCGCGGCCTGGAACCGGTCTGGGAGAACAGCGAGCGGTACCGGTTCGCGACGGTCACCCCGACGGGGCAGAACGAGGAGCGGGTCCGCGAGCACCGGGCCATCCTCGACGCGTGCGTGGCGGGGGACGTGGCGGCGGCGGTGGCCGCCGTGCAGGTCCACATCCAGAATGCGGCAGACCGGGTGATCGGCAAGATGAACACCGACGCCGCGGCAGTGCCTGCCACCCGGGCACCGGGACGCCCGCGTACCGGGAGCTGACCGCCGGCGCCACCGCGTCAGCCGGTAGTGGCGCCGCCATCCATCCAACCGTCGGGGCACCTCCGCCCCGACGGACTGTCCGCCGCCGCCGGGTGAGCGGCCACGCCAGCCACCATCCCGTACCGTCGGCGCGTCCCGTCGTGACCGCCGGTCGGGCCGACCGTTAGGAAGCCCCCGTTGCCTGGCATCGACATGCACGCCCACCTCGCCCCCGACCTGCGCCCGGCCAAACTGCCAGGGGTCGCGGTCGACGGTGACGGCGCCGCCGTTCTCGGCGGCAAACGGGTCGGCCCGCCCGACCTGTACCACCCGGACCGGCTCGAGAACCACCTGGACCAGGCAGGGCTGGACGAGGCGATCGTCAGCGTGCCGCCGCCCTTCTACCGCCAGCGGCTGTCCGGACCGGAGGCGGCGGCGTGGGTCCGTGCGGTCAACGACGGCCTGCTCGCCGTGGTCGCCGACCGGCCCCGGCTCACCCCGCTGGCGTACCTGCCGTTCGAACATCCCGAAGTGGCCCTCGCCGAGTACGACCGGATCGCCGCCGACGACCGCTGGGCCGGGGTGGTGGGCGCCGCCGGTGGAGACGCCGGGCCGCTCGACGGTCCGCCGCTGCACCCCCTGTGGCAGCGTCTCGGCGCGGACCGGCGCACCGTGCAACTGCACCCCGCGCACTCGGCGGACCCCCGTCTGGAGCCCTACTACCTGGCCAACCTGCTGGGCAACCCGGTCGAGACGACGGTGGCAGTGGCCCAGCTCGTCTTCGGTGGGGTGCTCGGCGGGCACCCGGGGATCCGGTTCGTGCTGGTGCACTGTGGCGGTTGCGTGCCGGCGGTGGTCGGGCGCTGGGAGCGCGGTCACACCACCACCCGACCGGGCGTACCGGTGCTGTCGCCCACCCCGGCCGAGGCGGTGCGCGCCCTCTACGTCGACAATCTGGCCCACGACCCGCAGGTGGTCGACCTGGCGGTGTCGGTCTTCGGCGCGGACCGGCTGGTGCTCGGCAGCGACTGGCCGTTCCCGATGGGCACCGACGCTCCGTCCGCCACGGTGGCACACCGGGGCGCTGACTACGCCCGGCAGGTGGCCACCGACAACGCGGCGCGGGCTCTGGGGCGGGCACCCGGCGGTCGGTGACGGGTCGGGGCGGGCGACGCCGTCGAGCTGCCGCTGCCGCCGTCACCCGGCGCCGGGCCTGACAGCGGCCCGTTGTGGCCCCAGCACGGTCGGTGAGGGTGCCGATGTGGGTCAGCAGGGCGCCAGGGTCGATCGGTGATGGGCAATGTCGTTTCGGGGGTGCCGAACCAGCAGGAGAGTGCTTCTCGCAGCGTGGGCGCGGCGGTGTCGGTGGTTCGTCGAGCGTTGCGGCCCAGGCGATGTGGGCGTCCGGGCGCCCAGCCGGAACGCGAAGGAGTGTCGGCCGAGGGCACAACGCCCGTCAGCCCCCGCCGGCCTTGCGGATGTCCGCGAACCGCTGGCCGACCGCTGCCAGGTGCGTGTACGCGAGCTGCAGGTCGGTGAGCGAAGCGACGAACGGCTGACTGTCCCCGGTCTCGAAGGAGCGCGAGCAGCCTCGGCCCGCCCGGGCGGCGTGCTCGACGAAGGACCGCCAGCTCGTCTGCGCCTGCGCGTCGGGGACGGCCGTGTAGCGAGCGGCCTCCTCGGCGATCGTCTCGAGGCTCGCGCACAGCGGCCGGATCCGGGTCTCGTCCACCTCGACTTTGCCGTTCGCGCCCGGCTTCCGCGCTTTCAGGTCGCTGATGGCGATGGCGAACTTGCCGTACACGTCGAGGAACCGGGTCGTCAGGCTGCGGCCACCCCGGCTGGCCCAGGCCGACACCTCGAGGGCCTTCAGTCGCGGCGAACCCGGGGAACCGGTCTGCCCGGCCATGGGCGGGACACGGCTGGTCGGCGGGGCGGCACTACCGCTCGGTTCGGGTAGGGCAGCGGTGCCTACGCTGGCCGGTACGACCGACCCACGCGCGATCGTCAGCGTCATTGCCATCGAGATGACCACCGTGACGAACGCTCGCCGCACCACCATCCGTGCCCGCCCCGGCACGTCGACGGCCACCGGCCGGTTCCGCCGCCGCCGGGCGGTGACGGCCCGCGCGCCGACGACGAGCCCAGCGGCCGGGATGGCCGCGATCAGCGCCAACACCGAAATGGCGCCGAGCGACCCACGCCACGCCGTCCACGCCTGCCCTGGCTGCCAGCCGCAGGAGGTGTGGAACAGCGTCAACGGTCCCACGCAGCCGTCGATGGCGACGAGCGCGAGCACGCCCATCGAACCGCCGAGCACGGTCAACTGACCTGCGATGACCGCCGCGACGAGTTGGTAGCGGTCAGCGAGCGTGCTGGCGACGAAGGCGCTCAGCGCCGCCGCGGCCAGCAGGGCGAACGTGACCCAGCCCCGATACGCGTGCGAGAACATCTGGGCCCGCGCCTCGACCACCGGCAGGGCGAGGTGCATGACCGCCATCGTCGTCGCGACCGCAGTCCAGCCAAGCAGAGTCATGGCGAGGATGGGCAGCACCAGCCGCCGGAGTCGGGGCAGCGGCATCGGCTGTGGCGGCATGACGGGAGCCGACGCGACGACGACCTCCGTACCTGGCCCCGGCACGGGAGCCAGATCCTGGCTCGGCGCCGGTCGGGGCCGGACCAGCCAGGCGGCGAGCGGAATGGTCCACGAAGCCGCGACCGCGATCTGGCTGAGCGGCATGGCCTTCAGCAGCATTATGGACGTCAACCAGTCGATCGTGACGAGCGCCGGCAGCACCGCCTCGTACGGCAGCAACTGCTCGGGTTCGAGACCACCCGGTGCGAGGAGCAGCGCGACCTCGCGCCGCGATTGGGGCATGCCGTGCGCCAACCAGACACCCGGGCCGCGCCACCACGTCATCCAGCCCACGATCGCGACGAAGCCTGTGACGAACGCGATCCACCGCACTGGGCGGAGGGAGCGTCCCGGCCATGCCGACGCCCACAGGTTGCAGCACTGAGTGATCCACCAGGTCACCACAACGCCGGCGAGGACCAGCAGGACCAGAAGCAAGGGCTGCTGGGGCAACCACTGCCAGATCGCGACCCGGCTGGACACGAACTCGGCCACCAGCATGCCCAGTCCCAGCCACAACCCGGCCCGCAGGCCACGGGGGACGCCGCGACCCGCCTGCCGGGCCGGCTCCACCGCCTGCCAGACCAGACTGGAGGTCACGCCGGCGGCCAGCAGCGCCACCGCGACCGCCGAGGCGACCGCCGGATCGGCCGCCATGTCGACCGTCGGATTGGCCGCCAGAACGGCTGTCGCAGGGTCAATCATCCACAGTTGCGCATCGGCCAGGATCAGAGCGGCGCCGGTGAGGAACATCGCCAGCGCCGGGATACGGGACAACAAGCCAGGGTCGGCCAGCACTCGGCGGCGGGACTCCCAGTCGGGATGGATCCGCCACAGCCCACCGAAGCCAGTCAGCAGCCGCCAACCCCGGCCGGCCCGCACCGGCGACGCGGCCGACCAGCCGCGCAGATCCGCGCCCCACCGCGCCGCCGCCAGATCGGCGTGGAACTCCCTGGTCCGGAGCAGGTCCGAACGCGACAGGTAGACCAGCGCCACCAGCAGGGCCGCCGCCAGCAGGTTGCGATGCGTAGGCACCGCACAGGGGGAACAGGGAGACTTGACGAACAAGTGCAGGTGCGTGGCCACGAACGGCACGAGCGCCACCACGACGAAGGACCGCCACAGCGCGACAGCCGCGTAGGTCAGCGTCACGTCCCGGTTGTCGATGTGCCCCAGCTCGTGCAGTAGCACCGCGCGGACGGCATGCGGGTCGGCGTGCATCCGGGCCAGTAGCCCACCGTGCAGACAGAGTCGGGGGCGTCCGGTCCGGCCGAACACCACCGCACCGGCCGACAACGCGGTGGGGTCGACCAGCACCGTCGGCACACGCCGCAGCCCGGTCTGCACCACCAGTTCCGCGATCATTCGGCTGACCTGCCCTTCCCGGTCGACGGCGGCCAGCGGCAGCACCCGCCCGCGCCGGGCCTTCCAGCGGGGCAGAACCGCGAACAACACCGCGGCGGCGCCGAGCAACAGCAGGGAGGCCGCCGGGATCACCCACCACGGCGGTGTGACGGCCTGCAACTCAACGCAGTCCGTCGGGTCCCAGGTGACCCGCCGGTCATCTGTCGGGACCATGCCGGCGCAGGCGACGGCGGCCCGCCGGAGCAACCCGAGATTCGCCAGCGTGAACTGAGTCATCCACACGCTGGCGACCAGCAGCAGCGTCAACAACAACACGAAACGCAGCGTCGTGGCGGCGAGCTGCCGCCCGGCACCAGGCACGACCTATCCCTCCGCAGCGCTCTGATCGAGGGCCAGCCGGGTCACCACGGCGTCGGCCACCGCGACCGCCTTCGCCTCGGTCAGGCCCCGCTCGGCGGCGACCTCCAACAGCCGCCGCCGAACCTCACCCAGCTGCTCCTTGGACAACGGAGGCACCACGACCTGGCCGGTGCCCCGCTGGAACACTCGCCGCCAGAGCGCACCGAACCCCCGCTCTGCCCGGTTGACGGCCGCGCCGGCCGCACGCTGCGCCACCTCGTTCAACACCAGCCAGACCACCGGGGTCACCAGCACCGCGACGTCGGCCAGGCCGAACCCCAGCGCCTCGCGACGCGCTCCGGAACCCCGCAACCGGCGCGCGACCGCCCGGCCGCCCAGCGCCGCCAGACCCTCCACCACCACCAGTTCCTCCGGCGCGTGGACAGCGACCACGTCGCGCACCACCCCCGCCACCGTGCCGTGCACCGCCGAATCCATCGCAGCCTCCCGGGGACAAAACGCAGGAAGCCACTGTCACATCAGAAACAGGCACATGCCAGTCATCGATGTGACTAAACGCGCTCCAGGGTAGTCAACCGCAGCGCCAGGTCTGGTACTCCAGCCGGGGATTGTGATCATGGGTCGGTGAGGGCTTGCCGGGCTTAGTGACTGTTCATGGCTTGGGCTTGGTGACGGCGTCGGCGACGTATTCAGAGAAGATCTCGCCGAGGACGCGCAGTGCGTTCGGGGCCGGCTCGTCGGCAGTGCCCAAGGGCTGGGCACAGGTGACGAGCGTTTTCCAGAGGGCCCAGCCGCGCCCGCGCGCCCATGTCGCCTCACTGACGGACAGTCGCTCCCGGAACGCCTGCCGGCCGTCGACGGCCAGCAATGTCCATGCGATTGCCAGGTCACAGGCCGGATCGCCGACGCCGCATGTCCCGAAGTCGATGACGGCTGCCAACTCCCCGTCGTTGAGCAGAAGATTTCCCTGGGCGACGTCACCGTGGAACCAGCTCTCCACACCGTCCCAGGGAGCGTCCAGTGCGCTCTTCCAGATCTCGCGGGCCAAGTCGACGTCGACGTGGCCGTCAAGCGCCGTGAGCGCACGCTGGACTTCCCGGCCGTAGGTGCGCAGCGTGCCGCCCCGGAACCAGTTGTGCTGTCCGGGGCGAGGACCGTCAGTGGTATCGACGCCCTGCAAGGCCGCCAGGAATTCAGCCAGGTCGATGGCGAAACGGACGGGGTCGGCGATACGGTCTGCGCTCGCGGGCTCGCCGTGAAGCCATGAGTAGACCGACCACGAGTAGGGGTAGCCCGCGCCGGGTTTCCCTTTCGCCAGTGTGACGGGGATGGGCAGCGGGAGCCGGGGGGCGAGCGTCGGAAGCCACCGGTGTTCCTTGTCGACCGCCAAGGCGTACTCGGATGCGCTGGGCAAACGCACCAGCATTCCGTCGCCGAGGTGAAAGGTCCAGTTGTCCCAGCCGCCGCTGGCCACGGGCTGAACCGGGAGGTCGGCCCACTGAGGGAACTGGCCGGCGACGAGCCGACGCACCTGCTCCGCGCCGACGGCAATGCGCTGAGGCACGGGACCGAGATGCGGTGTGTTGCTCACTGAGACATCCTTGTCCAAGGCAAATTGACGTGTGGGACCTGAACGACAGCTCGCCGCTTGAGCGCACCCCCGTAGTTGCTCCAGCCGGGATTGTGACCTTGGCTGAGCTGCGGGTTGACGTGGTGCAGAACGAAGGTGGCCACCGTCAATCGTGGACGGCTGTGTGGACTGACCATGACGCGGCGGTGGCTGCGGGATACAGGGTAGACGCCCAGCGGCGGCAGGTGTTGTTCGGCGACCGGATGTTGACTGTCGGCGGCCGTTTTCGCAGGCCGGAGCCCCGCCGCCGGGTGCGTGACTTCGTTCGGGGGTAACTCGCGCCGCTGCCCAGGAAGAATTGCTGGACCATTGCCGAGCATGCCGGGGATGCCGGCCCGGACGGGATGCAGGACCTGCTGAACGGTCGTCGCCGATCCCCAGCTGCTTGACCTGATCCACCGCCTACGCGCGCAACAGGTCGTGCAACTGGTGGTGCCGTCGTTGATTGGCATCGACGAGGCGGAGGCAGGGCCGCAGCGGTGGCACCGACGACGTACACGACCAGCGGCAACGCACTGTCGACGCCGCCTGGCGGGCCCACCCCGACCGGTTCACCCGTCGCCCCCGACCCCCAGCCCTGCCCGACACCGTGTGGGTCAACGAACCAGCAGCTCAACCCACCGAGATGCAGACACCCGATCACGAAAGTCTCACTTGACTGACAGATACCGCGGAGCCGCTGGCTCCCGATATCGGATGTCCGTCAAAGCGGGTCAGGCCCACACCTCGGCCGTGTGAACTGGGGAGGGCAGGGCGAACACCGTCAGGTCGTCATTGCCTGGAGTTGGTGAAATGCCGCTGCTTGCGGACCAACACCACCTTCGATGCACAATGGGCAGCGAGAAGGAGCGTGCCGAAACCACGGCCAAGGTGATCAGCCGACTTCGATGGAGGCCCGTCCATGACGTTGACCCCGGCGGCTGGCGGCGGTTGCGGCGAGTCGGCGCCACCCCCGCCGATCCAGTCTCCGAGGCCGGTTAATTCCGACGTCGAGTGGGACAGCTTCGACCCCCAGGCGTACGTCCGGCACAACTACGCGGTTCTGCGTGCCGACGATCGTGAAATCCTCTGCCGTACCAGGGATTTTCTCGCCGAGGCGAAGCTCTCCGGCGCGCACTGTGTCGACGTGGGGTCGGGGGCGAACCTCTACCCGGCGCTGTCACTTCTGCCGTTTGCGCGCACGATCGACCTGTGTGACTGGTCGACGTCGAATGTGAGCTGGCTGCGTACGCAGATCGACAGCTACGACGAGCTCTGGGACCCGTACTGGCAGGTGTGCGCGGAGCACCCGGCGTACTCGGCGCTCACCGATCCGCGGGGCCGTCTTGCGCGGGTCGGCCGAGTGCGCAGGACCAGTGTCTTCGACGCGCCGAGGCACGCCTGGGACGCCGGCACGATGTTCTTCGTAGCCTGCTCCATATCGGCCGACCGCGCGGAGGCCGAGCACGCGATCGGCCGGTTCCTCGACGCGCTGCGGCCCGGCTCGCCCTTTGCCGTGGCGGTCATGCTCGGCTCCCGCGGCTACCGCGTCGGCCAGCGCTTGTTCCCGGCCGTGGCGCTGCAGCGCGCCGAGGTGGTGGCCAGCATCGCGGCCGGTGCGTACGACCTGGCCGTCCACGAGGTGCGGCTCACACCGCCGCTGCGTGACGGGTACCTGAGCATGCTGCTGACCACCGGCCGTACCCGCGGTCAGTGCCGTGTCTGATCATCGGAAGCACCGGCGCCGTGAGATCGGCCCGGCCCACCGGTACGGACATTCACACCCGCGCCCGACGGGTCGGGTTGCCGACACGCGGCCATCGAAGCTGTTCAAGCGGCACTCGACTGGACCGCTACCATGTTGTTGCACATCATTGTGGACCACCGTGGATCATCGTGTGAACGGCACCACCAGCAGTTTCGAGTCGACGACTACAGCAGACGGCGGTGAATCGTGCGGATACAGCCACGCCAGGAAATCCTCGACATCTGGCGGGCCACGGTGCGTAGTTGCTGGCAGAACGGTGAATGGCACTGGGGTGGTCGCAGTGGCAGCAACTCGATCAGCGATGCGGAGCAACTACTGACCCTGCTGCTCCCGGCGGCCAGGGTCCCCGTGCTGTCGCTCGACGACCCGGATCGCGCCGACGAAGAGGTGATCGAGGCGCTCAGCCCGATCGGCGGCGCGATCGAGATTCCCCGCCGGCTGGTCAGCGTGATCATCGACTACTTCACGCGCTACACCGACGACGCCGGCACCCCGATCTTCAGCGGCGGAAGCTACCTCGCCCCGCTGGAGGGCGGCTCGGAGCTCACCGACGAGCAACGCTCCCTGGACATCGTCGACTCGTTCGCGGTGTCCGTCACGCTTACCCTGGCGACGATCGGCTTCGTCAAGGTCTACCGTGGCGCCACCAAGCGACGCGACCTGCTGGCGCAACTGGACGCCCTGGAAGCGATGGCCAGCGCGCGGCTCACCGCGGCCATGGTCGGCCTGCTCCGCAGCTTCAGTACCTTCGTCTTCACCTCCACCGACGAGTACGGCCTCCGGCTGTGCGACATGATCAACCAGGACGAGCTGCCGCGCCGCGAAGTCGTGGCCGCGCTGCGCGAACAGCTGCGGGAGACCATGGCCAGCCTGCGCAGCGTGGTCATCGGTTCGGGCCGGGTGACCGAGGACCTGGACAACAGCGAGATGCTGTTCGAGTGCGGCTGGTCGTGGGGGATCATCGCCGGGGCCGAGGAGGTCCCGACCACCGAGCCGATCGGCCTGCAGCGCGAGGGCTCGGCGGAGAACGCCCCCTACCTCTACTTCACGGTCATCGCGATGGACGCCATCGAAGACCTGAACTCCGAACGCACCCGCCTGCTCGGGTTGCTCAACGAGGAGCAGCAGCGGCTGTCTCGGGCGCTGCAGCTGCGCTGGGAGCTGACCCGGACCTACTGGGCGACGGTGGCGACCTTCGGCAACCGACGGCGCTGGCCCATCGAGGACATTCCCTGGCGGACGACCGACGGTGACCGGACCGACTACTACACCCTCCAGGCCACATCGCTGGCGGTGAAGGGCCTGATCGCCGGCGGGCGCGGCGCCGACGAGGAGCTCGGCCGGATCGCCTCGGTGCTGGTGGAGCTGGCGCAGCGGGCACGGATCACCCGGCGTGCCTCGCCCGACGAGCCGGCGCTGCTCCTGCACGCGCCAGGCAAGCGGGTGACCCTGAACGACGACACGTCGAAGCCGATCATGACGTGGAACGTGAACGAGTACTCCACCGTGCTGCTCCAGCGGGCGGCCACCGTCGCCGGTCTGCTGAGCAACGCCCGGCGGCGCAGCGAGCTGCTCGAGCTGGCGGACGAGGTGTGGGATCACCTGCTGCTGCGGCGTATTCCTGACGGCCAGCACCGAGGGCTGTGGGATCACGCCGGCGGCGCTTTCCCCGGGCTGGCGCCGAAGCCGGACGCACCCTCCTGGTATTTGACCGAGCGGGTGGTGGAGGCGCTGGTCAGCGCCGGTCAGCTGCTCTGGGAGCGGCCGTTCCCGCGGGCTGGCCGGCTCGCCGCGTACGCGCAGGATCTCATCGACGAGGCCGAGTACCTGTTCGACCGGGAGCTGATGCGCGGCACGTTCGCCGGTGAGGCGATGCAGCGCAGCATGCGCAGCATCCGGGCCAGCCTGCGCCGGGCACAGCTGCTGGTGGACGAACGCCCCGGCACGGCGGCCGCCCTGGCGAACACCCTGCTGCTGCTGCTCAACGACGTCGCCACCGGGCAGCAGAAAGCCAGCGAGGGGATCTGAATGCTGGTCTTCGTCACATCGCACAAGGGCGGTACCGGGCGCTCGGTGACCGCGGCGAACATCGCCTACCGCAGCGCGTTGTCCGGCCGCCCCACCTGCTACCTGGACTACGATTTCGGCTCGCCGACGGCCGGCATCACGTTCCAGATCCCGCAGGCCGTCAACGGGGTGGAGGGCGCCGGGCCCAACGGTGGCGGCCTGCACCGGTATCTGCGCGGGGAGATCCCGTCTCCGGAGCAGCTGGACGTGTGGGGCACGTCGGAGCGGGCCAGCCTGCGCCAGCGGCCCATCGGGTCCGGTCCGCTGGTGCTCCTGCCCGGGCAGCGCAACGGCAGCGAGTTCGGTTTCACCAACGACATCGCCAAGCGCTGCGCCGAACTCTTCCTTCGCCTGGAGGAGGAGTTCGACCTGACCCTGGTGGACCTCAGCGCCGGCCGGTCGTACGCCAGCCAGATCGCGCTGGCAGCCACCGCCACCCCGACCCTACGCAAGGTCACCGTTCGCTGGTTGGTCTTCCACCGGTGGACTCCCCAGCACGTCACCGCGGCTGCGGATCTGGCCTACGAGGCAGGCGGGATCGTGGCCATGGGCAAGGAGTACGGTCACGAGCCGGACCGGCTGCGGGAGTCGCTGCGGTTCATCCGCACGGCGGTGATCGATTCACGCGGCCCCGAGGTCGGCTACCTCGACCTTGCGCAGCAGGCCTTCCTGCGCAAGTGCGACGCGGAGCTGTCGGAGCTGGCCCGACGGCGGGGCGTCGGGCGCACCACGCTGTTCGGCGCGGTGCCGCTGGATCCTCTGTTGCAGTGGCGGGAGCAGCTCATCTCGGACCACGACGTGCAAAGCAAGATCGCGAACGTCAAGACCGTGGACGCCTTCGTGGATCTGACCGAGAAGCTCTTCGACGAGACGGCATGGGAGACCGTGTGATTGGCGTGGATGTCAGGTTCCAGGAGGCAGCTGCGGTGCGACGTACAGAGAGCGTGGCGTACTCGCATCTGTCGGTGGAGTTGGGGCACTTCTACGCGGAGGACTTCGGCGACGGGTGTCAGGAGCTGCGGCGCAAGTTCGAGCGGATCGCGGACTGGTCGGCCGCGATCCCGGCCCTGGCCCGACGAGGCCTGCCCCCACACCGGCAACCGCGGATCAGCACCTGCTTCATGGTGGACGACTACTTCCACCGCTTCGGTACTCCCCGTGAGGTGATCCCGCAGGTGCAGAGCGCCGCGGCGGAGCACGGCCTGATGCTGGACTACGTGGCCCGGGAGTCCAGCTTCGCGCGGCACGACGGTGTCGAGCTGGCCCAGCTGGTAGTCGACACACTGGTGGTGGAACCGCCCCGGCACACCACCGGGAGTCGCCCACCGCTGAACGAGTCGGGTTGGCTGTCCAACGGTAAGCGGTCGCCCGGGCACGTCGACGCCCCGGCGATGACCCTGCCACGGCCGTGGTCCCCGCCGGTGCAGTCCGGTGACCCCCAGCACTCCATCTTCGTCGACATCGAGCTGTGGTCCGACGAGCCGAACACCCGGGTGTGGGCTTGCGCGCTGCTCGCCTCGGTCTGGCAGTTGACCCGGCTGGGCGTGCTACGGCACCGGGGTGAGACGATCAGGCAGCCGTGCCGGCTTGCCGGGGAGCTGCCCACCGACTGGGACGAACTGCCGGCGATCGTCCAGCTGAACCCGGTCGCCGCGCCGTTCTGCGCGTACCGCACGTTGACCCTCATGGACACCCAGTACCTGCCGGTGGAGCTGGCCGTACGGACCATCCTCGGCCAGGTGGCGGTACCTCCGGCAGTCGCGCAGCAGGTCGCCAAGCGGGCCGGCGGCGAGGGCCTGCAACTGCCGAGCGAGCTGGTCGACCGGTTGAGCTACGTGTTCATCGGCGAGTGAGCGTGATCAGCGGCCGCACGGCTGCTTGACCGCCACCCGGTCGGCCAGGTCGCGCAGCAGTGCCATGTTGTTCACGCTGATCTGATCCCGGATCCAGTTGACCGACGACTTCCACTGCCGGCTGAACCCGGGCACCTGCTCCAGGCGGTCCCAGATCGGCCGCAGCCGCGGGTGGACCCGAGCGCCAGGCAGCCACAGGTGCAGCAGGTGCTCCAGCACCGGCCGCAGCCGCTCGATGTGCTCCTGCCCGGAGGCCGGTCGGGTGACCGCGGCCTCCACCAGGGAGGACAGCATGGTCAGCAGCCAGTCGTGCAGCGCGAGATCCTCGCAGAGGCCGGCCACGGCGGCCGGCACGTCCTGCGGCCCGACCACGAGTTCGACCGTGCGCAGCGTGGGGGAGTCCACGGTGACCACCGCCGAGACGGCCGGGCCCGGCTGCTGGTCGACCTGCGCGGTCCAGCGCAGCCGGGTGCGCGCCGCGCGCAGTGGCGGGTGCCGGTCCAGCAGGTCGGACATCTGCACGCCGTCGAGTACCCGGCCGGTGATCGCCTCCAGGTTCAGCACGTCCGCGTGGTTGCCGTGCAGGAAGCCTGCGGTCAGGTCCGCGGCGTCCAGCCTGCCGACCGTCTCAAGGACGCCGGGGTTGGCCAGATAGTGCGACCATGGCTGGCGGCGATCTCCAGCGACGACCTGGATGACCGAGGAAGCCTGCACGATCCGGCCACCGGTGACGATGGCCCGGGTGACCACCGCACCCACCCCGCGCAGCTGGCGCTTCCTGGCGCTGGGTAGCCAGCAGTCCACGCCGGTGCGGACGTCTGGCGACACCGCGTAGAGCGAAGGGCGTCGGGAGGTCAGCACGACCTCGCCCTCGACCAGGCCGAGCACCTCGGAGCTCTGCTCCTGGGTCAGCGCCGTGCTGTGCTGCAGCAGGCTGGTGTGCACCTCACCCACCGTGAGCATGGCTTCCTCCGCATTGCCGGCACCGGTCCGCGGTCGCCCCGCGGAATGCGGTCCCATGGTGATTGACGTACGCCGCCGTGACCCGCACCGACACGGGCCCGTGTGGGATTACCGAAACTCCTCGTGAGCACGGGATTCGGCCCGCCCGGATCCGTATCCGTCCTGTGGCCATCATAGGCCCACCGTCGGCGGGATTCCCATGTACGGCGGGGGTTGCGAGTGTTTGCGGGTCAGAGGGATGTGAAGGCGGCTGATATTTTCATTGGTGCGGTCGCCAGCTACCCCCTGGAGTTTGCCGTTCATGAAGGTCTACATTTCAGCCACCCAAAAGGACCTGCTGGAATATCGTGCTGCCGTGCACGTCGTGGCACGTCGTCTCGAGATCGAGGACGTGGCCATGGAGGCGTACGGCGCCGACGTCCGGCCACCGCTGGAACGATGCCTGACCGACGTGCGCCGATGCGATCTCTACGTGGGGCTGTTCGCCTGGCGGTACGGATTTCGGCCGCCCGGCCAGGACTCCTCCATCACCGAACTGGAGTACCGTGAGGCACTCGCGGCCGGAAAGCCCTGCCTGATCTTCCTGCTCGCCGAGGACACCCCCTGGCCGGTCGACATGATCGACCGGGATGCCGACTGGCAGCAGATCGTCGCGCTGCGCCGGGAGCTCAAGGAGCGCCACCTCTGTGCCTTCTTCTCCGGCGTGGACGACCTCGCCGCCAAGGTGACCATGGCACTGGCCGAGGTGCGCAGCGGCCGGTCCCCGGCGCGCGAGCCCGCCGACCCGGGCACCCACCTGCCGGAAGCCGTGCGCAGCCAGTACTACAAACAGCTGGCGCTGCGGTACCAGGCCGTTCCGCTGGACGCGGTCTCACCACGCCCCACCATCGGATACCTCACGGTCGGGCTACCGAAGATGTTCGTGGAGCCCCGCGTGCACGAGGACACCCGGCCGGAGATGCCACTGGCCTGGTGGCGTTGGGCCAGCTCCACGGTGGACGGTGACGCCAGCGCGCTGCCCGGGGTGGTCAACCCGGAGGAGGTGGAGCGGCTCTGGGAAGAGTACGCGGCCAAGGACGCGCTGGCCCTGTTCGACGTGGTGTGCGATCCGGGCCGGCCAGCGATCGTGCTGCTCGGCGACCCCGGCTCCGGCAAGTCGGCGGCCGCGCGGTACCTGGCGCTGGCGCTGGCCGGCGTCTGCGCCGAGCCCCGGCTGGCGGCGCTGGACCGGTACCTGCCCGTCCTGATCGAGCTGCGCTCCTACGCCGCGCACTGCGGGGACGGGCGGTGCGACGGCCTGCTGGACTACGTGGGCCACCGCCACCAGCAGAGACTGGCCGGAATCGACCAGGGCGTGCTGGAGGCGTACCTGCGCCAGGGCGGCCAGGCGCTGTTCCTGTTCGACGGCCTGGACGAGGTGTTCGACCCCGCGCAGCGGGAGGAGGTGGCCGCACAGATCGCCACGTTCGCCAGCGAGTACCCGGGGGTGCGGACGATGGTCACCTCGCGGGCGGCCGGGTACCTGCGGCACACCTTCGCCAACGCCGGCTTCGACCACTTCACGCTCGAGGATTTCGACGACGAGCGAATCGTCCGGTTCCTCGGCAACTGGTACCGCTACGTGATGCCCACACCGGCGGCGGAGGCGGACCGGCAGCGGCGACAGATTCTCGACGTGGTGCGCGGGTCCCGAGCGATGCACGAGATCGCCGGCAACCCCCTGCTGCTGATGCTCATGGCGATCGTCGGCCGCGGCCACCCGCTGCCCCGCAACCGGCACCGGCTCTACGCGCACGTCACGGACGTACTGATCTCCGAGTGGGACGTGACCAAACAGTTGCGGGAGAGCCACAGCGACGTGCCGCTGCTGGACCTGCAGGCGAAGCGCCGGTTGGTGCGCCACCTGGCGTATTGGATGCAGTTCCGGGAGTCCGGCCCGGCAGGAAACTACATTGAATCCGACGAACTGGCGCGCGTCTTCCGCGACCACCTCGTCGCGTTCTACGGTTTCGAGAACGAGCGGGCGCTCGCCATGGCCTACTCGATGATCGAAAAATTGCGCCAGCGAAGCTTCATCCTGGAACGGTACGGACTGCGACTGTTCGGGTTCGTGCACCGCACGTTCCTGGAGTTCTTCTGCGCCGAGGAGATCGTGGACAGGTTCGAGCACGATCCGGACGCCTGGGGCCTCGACCAACTGCGCGCGCTGTTCCGGGAGCACTGGGCCGACCCGTCCTGGCGGGAGGTGCTCCGGCTGGTCGCCGGCGCCCTGCCCGCCCAGACCGCCAACGACCTGGTCATCCAGCTCGCCACCGAGGCCAACCAACCCTGGCCGCCGCTGAACCTGACCGGCCCGCCGTGGAACCTGGTGCTGGCCGCGCAGTGCGTGGCGGAGGCGCCGCAGCCCGCCGAGCTGGCCGGCGCGGGCGACGCGGTGCTCTGCCAGGTCGTGCGGCTGGTCGAACACGGCATTTCCGCCGACGACCCCAACCTGGTGGAGCTCACCGAGCAGGAGCTGCTGTCCTCGATCCGGGCGCTCGGACCGAGCTGGCCCGGCCGGGAAGCCTTCCTGCACTGGTACCGCCGCCGCGGGGTGCGGACCAGCTGGCGCACCGGCTCCGCATTCGCCACCCGGATCGCCGCGGTGCTCTCCACGGCCGAGGAGCAGCTGGAGGAACTGCTGGTCCGGGAACTCGGGCAGGGCCGCGAGCGGCAGGCCCACCTCACCCTGGTCGCGGGGCTGGCCGAGACCGCCGGCCGGCTGGACACCACCAGCCGCAGCCGCCGCCGATGCCGAGACCTCCTGCTCACCCAGGCACGCGCCGAGGTCTCCACCGCGGTGCGGCAGGCCGCCGTACGGGCTCTGGTCGCGCACTTCGGCGCCGACCCCGACCACGTCGACGTGCTGCGCGACCTTGCCGACTCACCCGATCTCGCGGTGCGCGCGCTGGCCGTGCAGTCCCTCGGCGGCCGGACCGAGCTGTCCGAGGACGTCCGCCAGATGCTGGCCAGGGCCACCGAAGACCCCGCCACCGCGGTGCGGCGGGCCGCCGCCGGGGTGCTCACCACGCGCTGCGCCGACCTGCCGGACGCCCCCGAGACACTGCAGCGTCTGCTGGCCACCGACACCGACCCGGGCGTGGTGCAGTGCGCGCTGGAGGGCCTGCTGGCCCTGCCGGAGCACGCCGAGACCGCCCGCACCCGGGCGCTGCAGCGGGTGACCGGCGACTCCCCGGACGAGGTGCGGCGCTGCGTGGTGACCGAGCTGCTGCCCGGGCGGTCCGACCCGGAGAGCACCGAACTGCTGCTGAAGCTTGCCTGCTCGGACACCTCCGCGCGGCTCCGCGCGGTCGCCGTGCAGCGGCTGGCGCTCGTATCCGACCCGGAGGGGCGCTGCCGAGCCCGGCTGGTCGATCAGATCGAGCAGGACGAGGACGCCTCCGTGCGTGCCGCCGCCGTGACCGCGCTGATCGACCGGGACCGCGCCGACGACACCGGATGGACCGTGGTGGCGCACGCGGCTCGTGCCGACAAGGACGCGACGGTGCGCCTCGCCGCGGTGCGCGCGCTGGCCGAGGCTTACCCGGACCACCGCACCGGGGAACTGCTGCTGGAGAAAGCTCACCGCGACCCGACCGCGAGCGTCCGGCTCGCCGCGGTCGACCTGCTCACCGGCCGGCCGCTACTCGGCCACGCCACTCGTGATCTGCTCATCAGCCGCGCTTCGCAGGAGCGGGACGCAATCGTCCGGTTGCGGGTCACTCTGCGCCTGACCCGCCTCGCCGACCCGCCCGACCCCGAGGTGCTGGAGTGCCTGGCCGAGCAGGTCAGTCGGGACCCCGACCCGAACGTGCTGCGTGCGGCCGCCCAGGCGCTCGCCCGCTACGGCGAGGCCGACGGCCTGATGGAGACACTGTGCCGGCGGGCCCGCCGAGACAGCTACGTCGGCATCCGGCTGGCCGCCGTGCAGACCCTCTGCGCGTACGGGAGCCCCGATGTGGTGACCGACGTGCTGCTGGAGTGCGTCGAATCGGACAGCGACCCTACCGTGTTCGACGCGGCGGTGTGCTGCCTGACCGAGCAGGGCTCGGCATCCATGGCGGTGACACTGCGGCTCCTGCGCCGCCTGGCAGACCAGGACCCGGCGATCCGCGCCCGCATCGCCGCCGCGCTCGGCGCGCACTTCGCAGCCGACCCGGAGGTCCGGGTACTGCTGGTGGGGCTGGTCCGCGACGACCCGGACCTCGAGGTCCGGCGCCGGGCCGTGGAACAGTTGGGAGCCACGCTGGCCGGCCGGGTGGGGATACAGGAGCTGCTGCTACGGCTGGCTGACGACAACGACTGGGAGATCCGCCGGACCGCGCTGCTCGGGTTGACCCGTCACTACTGCAGGGACACCCGGACCCGGGTGGTGCTCGTGCGGCTTGCTCGCCAGGAGGACGACGCGACCGTACGGCGGCTGGCCGGGCAACTGCTGGCCGCGCTGCCCGACACCAAGCCCGACGACTTTCCTTGACCGGGCCCGACCGGACGCCCGGGCGTCCGGTGCCATCGCCCGTGAGCTGGTCGAGCCGGGCGGGACACCAACCGCAGCCCCGTCCGCCGTCAGCGACACGCTCGCACCGACCGCTGGCAGCAGCTCACGCATGGTCCCGCACCCGCGAGGGCGACCAGCCCCGGCTGCGGGGACGGCCTCCGTTCGATGTGCTCCCCGCCGCCGGTTCGCCCGAGCTGGCAGCGCGGAGGCGGGTACGCGTCGAGCGCGGACTTGATCGACCTCGTCAAATACCATCAGGCTCATGACAGACCCGGTCGCCGGCTCGCCCCGCCCGGCCGAATGGTGGCTTCGAGTCGTGTTCGGGGTCATCGGACTGGCCGCCTTCATACTCGGCTACGTCGGCTTCGAGCGCCTGCTCCAGGCCCGGCCGGACACCGCGCACGACCCGTACGACGTGCTCTACTACGACCTGCAACTCTTCGTCTTCGGCGCCGAACCCTTCCAGAACTCCGGACCCTACCCGTGGCAGCTGCAGGTCGCCCGGTTCGCCGCCCCGCTGTTCACCCTCCTCGCCGTGGCCGAGGCCAGCCGGCTGCTGCTGGCCGCCGAGAGCCGCCGCCTGCGGGCCCGGCGAGCCCGTGGTCACGTCCTGGTCTGCGGCGACTCCCAGTTCGCCCACATGCTCGCCGACCGACTCTTCGCCGACGGCGAACGCGTGGTCGTGGTGCGCTCCGAACCGTTCGGACCGCTGGAGTACCGCTTACGCCGGTATCTTGGCGTCATCGGCGACCCGGCCAGCCCTCAGGTGTTGCGCGGCGCCGGCCTGCCCCGGGCCCACACCATCTACGCCTGCAGCGAGGACGACGACCGCAACCACGCGATCGCCAACACCGCCAGCCGGCTCGTCCAGGACCGACGGCAACCGCCTCGGGTCTACGTACTGGTCCACGACTCCGAGATGTGCCTGTCACTGCAGGCCCGACGACTCGGCGCCGCCGGATCCAGCCGGCTGCGGCTGGACTACTTCCACGTCGACGACGTCGCCGCCCGCGCACTGCACCGGCACCACCCGCTGCCACACGCGGCCGGCCGACCCACCAAGGTCCTCATCGCCGGCACCGGCACCTTCCGCCGAGCCCTCCTGGCGGAAACCGCGCGGCACTGGCGGGCACGCCGGGCCGGCACCCCTCCCGGCCACGTCGTGCCACCCCTGCGGGTGGACCTCGTGGCCCCGGACGCCGACACCGAACTGGCCGTCGCGGCGTCCCGCTACCCGTTCCTGACCACCGTCTGCCAGCTCACCGCGTACAACCTGGACCTCGACGGGCTCCACGAGCTCGACCGCGACCGCTACGACCGCATCTACGTCTGCGCACCGGACGAGACCAGCGGCCTGCAGTTCGTGCTGAACACGCCCGCCCTCTGGCAGAGCGCCGAGAGTTCCGTCTTCGTGCCGGTCTACCAGCAGGCAGCGCTCGCCGCCGCCTTCCACGGCGACTCCCGTCACGACCTGCTCGACGAGGTCCACGGTAAGCTCCGCCTCTATCCGGTGCTGACCCGCGCCTGCGATGCCCGGTTGATCGCCGAGGACCTCACCGAGCGGCTGGCCCGGCTGATCCACGAGCGGTATCTCCAGGCCCAGCAGCGCGCCGGGGTACGCCCCGGCGACGCGCCGGCGATGGTGGACTGGTCGCGACTGCCCGAGTCGCTGCGGCGGGCCAACCGGGCCCACGTCCAGGACATCGCCGCGAAGCTGTTGAATCTCGGGTGCGTCGTGGCGCCCCGGCGCGGCGGCACCAGTGACGCCTCCGGGCAGGTCATCGACGACCGGATCGAGGAACTCGCCCGCCTCGAGCACGAACGGTGGTGCCGGGAACGGCGAGGGGAGGGCTGGACGTACGGCGAGCCCCGCGACGACGTCCGGCGGCGGCATCCCGCCTTGCGGCCGTGGCACGAACTGCCCCCCGACGTCCAGGAGCAGAACCGCGAGGAGATCCGGGCGCTGCCCGACGTGCTGTCCGACAGCGGGTTCGAGCTGATCCGGCTGGCACCCGCGGTCCCCGCGCAGCGGAGAGGACCGGGGGATGCCGGCTGATCCTGCACCGGTGCGTGTCGGCATGACCGGGCACATCAACCTGACCCGCGACACCGAGCTGCTGGTCGCCGACGCGCTTCGGGTCGAGTTGCGCCGGATCAGCGACCGGCCGGTGCACGGCGTCACCTGCCTGGCGGCCGGTGCGGATCAGGTCTTCGTGCGCACGATTCTGGAGATGGGCGGCACGCACGAGGTGATCCTCCCGGCCCGCGACTACCGGACCGCCGTGATCAGCCCGGAGAACCGGACGGCCTTCGATGAGCTGCTCGCCCGGGCTGCGGCGGTCGTCCACACCGGCTACGACCGCTCGAACACCGCCGCCTACGTGGCCGCCAACCGGGAAATGGTGCGACGGGTGCAGCGGCTTGTGGCGGTGTGGGACGGCGAACCTGGCTGCCACGCGGCGTCGACGGACCGGACCGTCGACTGGGCGCGGCACCACGGCATCCCGACCACGATCCTCTGGCCCGTCGGCGCCCGCCGGATGGCCCTCGGGGACTGACCAGCCAGCAACGGCGGGCGGCTGCCTGCGACGAAAGCTCGGCACCCTCAGCGCGGCGTGTCGGTGGGACATGACGCGACGATTTTGCGCCTACGCCTCGCCGCCGCCGCCGTCGCCGGCGTGCTGCTGCTGAGCGGCTGCTTCAACGCCGGCGGCGACACCGCCGAGGCCACCGGCGACGACCGGATCTCGGTGGCGATGCTGCTGCCGCCGCGCAGCGGGCTGACCCCGTTCAGCGACGACGCGTTCAAGCTGTCCCGCTGGTCGACGGCCGAGACCCTGGTGACCCTCGACGCCGACGGCATCGCGCAGCCCGCCCTCGCCACCGCCTTCACCCTGCTCGACGACCCGAGGACGTGGCGGTTCGAGATCCGGAGCGGGGTCACGTTCCACGACGGCATCCCGCTCACCGTGGCGTCGGTGGTGGCCGCCCTGACCGCGGCGACCAAGGCCAGCCCCAAGCCCCGCATCCTGGACGGCGTCGAGCTGACCGTGCGGCCGGATCCCGCGGCCGCCGACAAGGCGGTCCTGGTCACCACCCGTGAAACCGACCCGCTGCTGCCGCAGCGGCTGTCCAGCCCGCAGCTCTCCATCCGGTCCACCGCGGCCTACGGAGCCGACGGCGCGGTCAACCCGGTCGGGCACGGCACCGGCCCGTTCAAGCTGGTCTCCAGTAACACCACGACCGCCAAGCTGGACCGATACGACGGCTACTGGGGCGGGCCTGCGAAGGCCGCCGGGATCGACGTCAGCTTCGTCCCGGACGCCACCGCGCGGGCGGCGGCCCTGCGGACCGGCACGGCGGACGTGGCGGAGGCCGTCCCGGTGTCGCAGGCCGGTCTGCTCGACGCCGACAAGGTGTTCGAGGTGCCGATGCCCCGCACCAACACGCTGTACCTCAACACGAAGAAGGGCCCGTTCGCCGACCCCGCCGTGCGGGCCGCCGCCCGCCAGGCGATCAACCGCGAACCGATCGTCGACACCGTCTACGAGGGCCGCGCCGACATCGCCGCGGGCCTGCTCGGTCCCGCTCTGCCCTGGGCGGCCGAGGCACGCCTCGAGCGACAGAACACCGCCGCGAAGAAGGTCAACGGCACCCCGATCGTGCTGGCCACCTTCACCGACCGGGCCGAGCTGCCCGAGGTCGCCGTGCAACTCCAGCAGCAGCTCGAAGCCGCCGGCTTCAAGGTGCGCCAAGAGGTACGCGAGTACGCCCAGATCGAGGCCGACGCCCTGGCCGGCAGGTTCGACGCCTTCGTCCTGTCCCGCGCCACCGTCCTGGACTCCGGCGATCCGGTCGCCTACATGTACAGCGACTTCTCCTGCGAGGGCTCGTTCAACATCGCCCAGCTCTGCGACCCGGCCATCGACGCTGCCCTGAGCACCGCCGCGACCACCACGGCCGGACCGCGGCGACAGGCGGCCGTCATGCAGGCGGAGAAGCTGATCCTGGAGTCGGACGCCGCGATCCCGCTGCTGCACGAGCGGGTCATCCAGGGGGAGTCCGGCGCGTTCACCGGCGTGGAGCGCGACTCGCGCGAGCGTACGCTGATCACGGCCCGAACCGCGCCAGCGTGACCGGCGCACCCCTCCGGAACGCCGCGCCCCGGCCGTTTCCCGGGGTGACCGCCCTGTCCCGGATCGGCGCGGCCGGGGCGGTGATCGCCCTGATCGGCGTCCTGCCCTGGCTGTCCGGGCGCGACCCCCGCGCTCACCGTGCTGCGCGGGCGTTCCGCCGAGCAGGAGGCCACCCCCGAGGCGCTGGCCGCGGTCCGCGAGCAACTCAGCACTGCGGCGTTCCCGCTGAGAGACACCGCCCCACCAGGCTGTCAACAGATGACGGGATGGACGCGGGTCATCGTGGACTGGTAGCCGCCACCGGGCCAGGCCCACGCGCCGGTGGCGCTGGTGCCCTCCGCGTCGAAGGTCCCGCGGTACCTCGCCGGCGAGCCTGGCTCGCCGAACCAGATGGTCAGCTCGCGGCCGGCCACCTCGTACACGTACTCCAGGATCTCTCCCGTGCTGCCGAAGAAGTGCGACTTCAGGGTGCCGCTCCCGGGGTCGTATCCGATGTACTCGACACCGGAGGTGGTCTGGTCGCCCTGGACAAGGTGGACGCGCTGGACCAGGAAGTGACCGCCCGGCATCCACTCGTAGGTGACGGTGCCATGGTGCCCGGGCCCGGACACGTGCCAGGTGCCGACCAGGACGTCGAGGGTCTTCAGGGTCGGGTGGGGGGTGCTGGCGGACGGCGCGCCGCCGAGGCTCTCGTCGGTCATGGCGATGGTTCCTCTCGCTGGGTCGGGCGTATGAACGGTTGGGGTGTCAACGGGTGGGGGTAGGGCGGCGCATCTGAGCGCGGCGGCTGTAGGCGACGACCGCCGCGAGCAGCAGGAACGCGGCTGGCACCGCAGGGTTGGCGCCGATCAGCACGTTGGTGACCACGGCCCCGGCCATGAGCCCGGTCAGGCCGAGGGCGGCCAGCGCGGCCAGCCGCGGAACCAGCAGACCGAGGGCGCCGGCCACCTCGCACACGCCGACCAGGTAACGCAGCCACTGCCCAGCACCGATGTCGGTGAACAGGTCGACCATTTGCGCGTCGCCGATGAGCTTCAGCGCCCCGCCCGAGACGAACTGCACGGCGAGGAACACCTGCACCACCCACCGGGCGATGGATCCGGCACGGCGCAGACCGGTCGGGCGGCTGGCGGAACGGGTGGCGACGTTGGCGGTCATCGGGCTCTCCTCGTCGGATCGTCGTTGTACCCGGGACGTCGGAGCCGGCCACTCGTTCTCTACACGCCGGTCGAGATTCTTTCGAAGATCTTTTCGCCGGCCACGTGGCGGAGGTGTCGGGAGGATGGTTGCGCGCGGGCCGCCGGCCGGACTCGACCGTCGTGATCTGGTATCAATGTCCGATCGAGCGAACGCGGAGGGTGACGGTGAAGTACATGGTGATGACCTACGGCGGTCCGTCGGCCTGGGAGACACTGGCCGGCACCGGCCCGGACGCGATGTCGCCCGAGGAGATCGCCGCCCACTTCGAAGCGATGCAGGCGTTGCAGAAGGAACTGGCCGCCACCGGCGAGCTGGTCAGCGCCTTCGGGCTGTCCGAGCCGGCACGTGCGCAGACGGTCGACCTCCGCGGTGGCACGCCGGTGGTCTCCGACGGGCCCTACGCCGAAACCAAGGAGTTCCTCGCCGGGTTCGGCATCATCGATGTGGCGACCCACGACCGTGCGGTCGAGTTGGCAGCCCGGTTCGCCGGCGTCGTGTCCACCCGCGTCGAACTACGACCCGTGCACGGATGAGCGATGACCTGCTGCGCGAACTGGCGCCACAGGTCCTGGCAGCGGTGACGCGCCGCTACGGGCACTTCGACGAGGCCGAGGACGCCACCCAGGAGGCGCTGCTGGCCGCGACGACGCAATGGCCCGCCGAAGGCGTACCGGACAACCCGCGGGGTTGGCTGATCCGGGTCGCCTCCCGACGCCTGATCGACCACCTGCGCAGCGAGCGGTCCCGTCTGCGGCGCGAGGCGGCACTCGCGGCGCAGGTGCCACCCGCCGACTGGCTGGCTCCGGCGGCCGACACCGGCGACGTATCCGACGACACGTTGACGCTGCTTTTCCTGTGCTGCCATCCCGCGCTCACGGCGGCCTCGCAGATCGTTCTGACCCTCCGAGCGGTGGGCGGGCTGACCACGGCGGAGATCGCCCATGCCCTGCTCGTGCCGGAGGCGACGCTGGCGCAGCGGATCAGCCGGGCCAAGCAGCGCATCAGGGACGCCGGCGCCAGGTTCGAACCGCCCACCCGGCACGACTACGACGGTCGGTTGCGGGCGGTGCTGCACGTGCTCTACCTCATCTTCAACGAAGGGCACACGGCGACCTCTGGTGTCGCCCTGCAGCGCACGGACCTGGCCACCGAGGCGATCCGACTGGCCCGTACGTGCCACCGGACCCGCCCCGACGACGCCGAAGTCGCCGGCCTGCTCGCGCTGCTGCTGCTCACCGACGCCCGCCGGGCGGCGCGCACCGGCCCCGCCGGTGAACTGGTGCCGCTGGCGGAGCAGGACCGCGACCGCTGGGACCGCCGCACCATCCACGAAGGCGTCACGCTGCTCGCCGCGGCGCTGGCGCACCGCCGACCGGGCCCCTACCAGATCCAGGCGGCGATCGCCGCGGCGCACAGCCAGGCCGCCCGTGCCGAAGACACCGACTGGCCGCACATCCTCGACCTGTACGACATGCTCCAGCGTTTCGACGACAACCCCGTCGTGACGCTCAACCGCGCCGTCGCCGTCGCCATGGTCCACGGGCCCCGGGCCGGCCTGACGCTACTGGAAGCGCTCGACTCCGATCCCCGGATGACGGGCAACCACCGCTTGGCCGCCGTGCGGGCCCACCTGCTCCACCAAGCCGGTGATCACGAGGCTGCCGTCGCCCATTACCGCGCCGCAGCACGGCAGACGGCGAGCATCCCGGAACGCGAGTACCTGCTCCGACAGGCCCGACTCGCTGCCCGGTGACCCACGGTGGGGACCGGCGGCGGCCCAAGGGGCACCCGGTCCGGCTCACAAGCCATCGGCTCCGCAACCTCAAGTCGGACATTTCTCCATTTTCGGGAGGTTCGGTGGGGGAGCGAGGCGGCGCCGGTGCCGCCGGCGAACGGGGCCGCCGCGTGGGTCGGCACGGGTGAGTGTCAGGGGAGCAGCCGGCGGATCTCGGCGGCGGCGGGATGGTCCGGGGCGGCGGTCAGGAAGCGACGCAGGGTCACCTCGGCCTGGGCCCGGTCGGACTGCCGCTGGGCCAGCCCGAGCACCAGCAGCGCGTCCGGTGAATCGGGAACGCGCGCCAACACCTGCCGGGCCTCCCGTTCCGCACCGGTCGTGTCACCGGCGCGGACCAACGCGAAGCCCAACCGCAGCCGCACCCCGTCGTCGGGACGGGTTCGCAACGCCTGCCGGTACAGCTCCGCCGCCGCGTCGAAGCGGCTCTGCTGCTCCATGTCCCGGGCGAGCAGCACGGCCACCGCCGCCGGATCCGGTGGCTCGCCGCCCTCGGTCGACCCGTCGAGGCGGACCCCGGCGGCCGCCACCGCCACGACGACGGCGACCAGACCGAGCGAGCCGGCCCGCCAGGCCCGGCGGGCCGCCGCGCCGCTCGGCGCCGGTTCCGTCGGTGCCGGCGCCGCCGCCGGCGCCCCCCGGGCACGGGGGCGCAGCGTCCGAACCGCGGCGTACCCGGCGCCGACCAGCGCCAGCGCTGGTACGACCCACAGCAGCAGCCCGGCACCGCGCACCGGCGGATCGGCAAGCACCTCCTCGCCGTAGCGCTGCACGAACCAGCGCCGGATGTCGTCCGGGTCGCGGCCCCGCGCGAGCTGGTCGGCCACCACCTGCCGCATGCCGACGGCGATCGGGGAACGCGAGTCGGCCACCGACTCGCCCTGGCAGGACGGACAGCGCAACCCGACGGCGACCGACCGGACCGGATCCTGCCGTGGTGCGGGCTGGCCCGCACGAACCATTCCGAGGACCGCCGCGGCCAGCAGGACGGCCAGCACGGCGCCGCCGAGGGCGTGACGCCGCCTCATCAGAGTTGCAGCGTGGAAACCCGGCCGTTCAGGGCCAGGAGGAAACGCCGCTCCCTCCCCTCAATGATCGTGTAACACAATGGACTGATAGCTTGTGAAATGTGGGCGGGGTGGTGAAGCGGGCATACAAGTACCGCTTCTATCCCACCCCGGAGCAGGCCGAACAACTCCACCGCACCTTCGGGTGCGTGCGTCTGGTCTACAACAAAGCCCTCGAGATGCGGGCCCGCGCATACGCCACGGAACGCCGCTCGATCAGCTACACGCAATCGTCGGCGGCCCTGACCGAATGGAAACGCGGCGCCGAACTGGCATTCCTCAACGAGGTGTCCAGCGTTCCGCTGCAACAAGCGTTGCGGCATCTGCACGCCGCCTACGCGGCGTTCTTCGCCAAACGCGCCCGATATCCCCGTTTCAAGTCGAAGAGGAAGTCCCGGGCCAGCGCCGAGTACACCCGGTCGGCGTTCCGCTGGCGGGACGGGAAACTGACTCTCGCGAAGATGGACGCCCCGCTGGACATTGTGTGGTCGCGTCCGCTGCCCGACGGTGCCGTACCGTCCACCGTCACCGTGTCCCGAGACGCGGCCGGCCGCTGGTTCGTGTCCCTGCTCGTCGAGGACCCGACCGTCCAGCCACTTCCACCGGTGGATACGGCGGTTGGCGTCGACGCGGGGCTGACCAGCCTGGTGACCTTGTCCACCGGGGAGAAGGTCACCAACCCCCGTCACGAGCGGGCCGACCGGCAAAGGCTCGCCAGGGCCCAGCGGGACCTGGCCCGCAAGGAGAAAGGCTCGGCCAACCGGGCCAAAGCCCGACTCAAGGTCGCCAGGATTCACGCCCGGATCGCCGACCGGCGACGGGACCACCTGCACAAACTGTCGACTCGACTCGTCCGCGAGACTCAAACGGTCGTGATCGAAGACCTGACTGTTCGCAACATGCTGCGCAACCACCGACTGGCCCGCGCGATCTCCGACGCGGCCTGGTGGGATCTGCGGGCAATGTTGGAGTACAAGGCCGCCTGGTACGGGCGGACCCTGGTGACGGTGGAGCGCTGGTTCCCGTCGTCCAAGCTGTGCTCGGACTGCGGGCGGCTCACCGAATCCCTGCCGCTGAACATCCGTACGTGGCAATGCCCGTGCGGTGCGACCCATGACCGGGACGTCAACGCAGCGAGGAACCTCCTGGCCGCCGGGCTGGTGGACAGGTAAAACGCCTGTGGAGCTGGTGTAAGACCTCAACGGAGTTCCTCCGGGCGGGCAGTCGGCGACGAAGCAGGAAACCCCACGGGCGACCGAGGGAATCCCGGCCCTTCAGGGCCGGGAGGATGTCAACCGGTCAGCAGCGGACCGAGCCGCTGTTCCAGCCACTGCCGGGTGACCACGCCCTGGCGCCGGTCCACGACCCGCCCGTCCCGGTCCACCAGGAAGGTTTCCGGCACGCCCCGGACCCCCCAGCCGATCGCCAGCGTGCCGTCGGGATCCGGCACCACCGTCATCGTCTCCGCGCCGGTCTCGCGCAGCAGCGCCCGTACCGCGTCGGGCCCGTCGCGCAGGTTGATGCCGACCACCCGCAACCCGGCGGGTTGCCCCTGCCGGCCGGCCTCCGCCAGCAGCGGCAGCTCGTCGCGGCAGGGCCCGCACCAGGACGCGAACACGTTCACCAGCACCGGATGCCCCCGCACCTCGGCGAGGTCGAACCGGCCCCCGTCCAGAGTGGTGCCCGCGATCGGCGGCGCGGGGTCCCCCGTCGAGGCACCGACCGGCGCCGATCGGTCCGGCGTGTCGAGGCCGGCGGCGAGGCCGGCACCGACGGCGGCGGTGACCACCAGCACCAGCGCCGGCCACAGCCGCGTGCGGAGCACGCTCACACCCGCACCTCCGGCCGCTCGACTGCCGCCGCGGTCGGGACGGCGGCCCCGGGCGCAGGGCGGCGCCGCACCGCCGCCGGCACCGCGAGCAGCCCACCGGCCGCCGTCAGCCCGCCACCGACCCACAGCAGAGCCACCAGCGGATTCACCGCGAGCCGTACGGTCGCGCTGCCGCCGTCCGCGGCGGCGGCGATCAGCGTGACGTAGACGTCCCGGAGCATTCCGGTGCGGACCTGCGGAACGGTGACGGCGGTGTCGTGGGCGGGGAAGTAGCGCAGGGCCGGGGCCAGCGTCGCGCCGCCGTCGCGCTCGAGCCGGGCGGTCACCGCCATCCGATCCGTGTCGCCCGTTCGACGCACCTCCAGCAGCCGCACCTGGACCCCGTCGACGCGCAGGGCCTCGCCCACCCGGATCTCCCGCTCGATGCTGCTGCCGTACGCCGACGAGCCGGCGACCCCGACGGCGACCAGCGCGATCCCGGCATGCGCCAGCAGTCCGCCGAGCCTCGCAGCGCCCAGCCGGGGGGCGGCCGTCACGACGCGGGCGGCCCGGGTGGCCTGCCCCGCCAGGCCGGTGAGGACGAACGCTGCGGCCCCGAACGCGGCGAGGGCGGGCGCACCGGGGCGCCCGGCCCAGCCCAGCACGGCCACGACGGCCAGCGCGATGCCGAATGGCACGCCCAGCCGGCGCAGCCCGCCCGCCCGCCGGGCCGACACCACCGCGGGCACCACGCCCATCACCAGTAGCACCACGACGGCCAGCGGCACCGCGGTCCGCTGGTAGTAGCGGGGGCCCACGGCCGTCCGGATCCCACCGAGGGACTCGGACAACAGCGGGAAGATCGTGCCGACCAGCACCATCGCCGCGATGGTCAGCAGTAGGACCCCGTTGACCAGAACGGCCGCGCCCCGCGACAGCACCGGCGTGCGCCTCCGCGGGACCGCACCCGGGCCCCGCCACCCCACCAGCACAGTCGAGACCGCGACGGCGAGCAGGACGAAGCCCAGCAGCATCGGACCGAGCGGCGACTCGGTGAACGCGTGCACGCTGGCCACCGCGCCGGAGCGGGTGAGGAACGTGCCGAGCAGCACCAGCAGGAAGCTCGCGCAGGCCAGCACGACGTTCCAACCCGCCCGCGCCCGGGCGCCGCCGAGCGCCGTGTGCAGCAGCGTGGTGGCGGTCAGCCAGGGCAACAGGGAGGCGTTCTCCACCGGATCCCAGGCCCAGTATCCGCCCCAGCCCAGCACCGCGTAGGACCACCAGGCGCCGAGCCCGATCCCGGCGGTGAGCGCCGACCAGGCGACCAGGGCCCAGGGCCGGGCGGCGCGCAGCCAGCGGTGCCCGTTCCGGCCGGCGAGCAGCCCGGCGAGCGCGAACGCGAACGGCACGACCAGGCCGATGTAGCCCAGGTAGAGCAGGGGCGGGTGCACTCCCATCGCGGGGTGCTGCTGCAGCAGTGGGTTGGGTCCGGGACCGTCGAGCGGCACCGGCCGCACCTCCCGGAACGGGTTCGCCGCGAAGTAGGTCAGCGCGAAGAAGAACATGCCGACCGCGCTGACCACGAGCATGGCGTACGCGTGCAGCCGGGCCGGGTACCGCGACGCCCGAGTCGCCAGCAGCGTGGCGATCGCGCAGTGGATGACCAGCCACAGCAGCAGCGAGCCGTCCAGCGCCGACCAGAGGCTGGTGACGGTGTAGTAGACCGGCACGTCCCGTCCACCGTTCTCGGCCACGAACCGGACGCTGAAGTCGTGGCGCAGCAGGGCGTACTCCAGTACGGCGCCACCGAGGACGGCGGCCAGGAAGCTGGCGACGGTCGCGGCGCGCGCCACCCTGACCGGCCCGCCGGACAGCCCGGCGCGCAGCCAGAGCAGGGCGGCGAGGGTGGCCGTAACCAGGCCGGCGGCGAGGCTCGCGGTGCCGAGCTCACCGGCCATCCGCCGGCCCTCCCTGGGTTGTCGGAGGCCGGTACTCGTTGCCGTGCCGAACGACGACCTGATCCGCGTCGAAGACCCCGTCGGCGGAGTAGCGGCCTTCGACGACGGCCGCCTCGCCCTCCCGGAAGGTCTCCGGCGGCACACCGCGCTGCCGCACGGCGATTTCGTGGCCGTCCTCCGCGAGCCGGAACTCCGTCCGATCGGAGGCACGGCGCAGCGAGCCGGGCACCACCTGGCCGCCCACCCGCAGCCGTTCCTGACGGACCTCCGGATCCCGGGACACCTCCGCCGGGGTGCGGTAGTAGGTGAGAGTGCCCTGCATGGCGGCGGCCGCCAGCAGGGCACCGGCGGCCAGGCCGACCAGGCCGACTGCGATCCGGCCGATGCGGCGGGTCATCCCGTACGGACCGGCGTCCGGGCCGCGGTTGCCTGCCGCGCCGCAGGGGCGGACTGGCGTTCCAGAGCTGCCAGCCGGTGCAGCAGGACGCAGAGAGCGGCGGCCGTCGCGGCGGCGACCGCGAGCAGCAGAGCCGCTCCCATCCGGGGGTCGATCGGGGGGCGCTGCGGCGCGAGCACCGTCGCCTGCTGGTGCAGGGAGCGCCACCAGACGACCGAGAAGTGCACCACCGGTACCAGCAGAAACCCGGCGATGCCGACGGCGGCCACCGAACGGGCGACCCGATGGTCGGCGCTGTCCGCCGCGGCGTGCCGCTCGCTGAGCAGGCGGCGCAACGCCAGGTAGCCGGCGTACACCGCCAGCAGCAGGGCGGTGCTCACCAGCCGCGGATCCCAGGCCCACCAGGTGCCCCAGACGAGATGGCCCCAGACGGCGCCGGTGGCGATCGCGACGGCGGTCAGCACGACGCCGATCTCGGCCGCCGACCGGGCCAGCCGGTCGAACCGCAGATCCCGGTTGAGCAGGTAGGCGCCGCTGCCGAGCAGGACGACCGCGAAGGCGGCGTACGCCACCCACGCGGCCGGGACGTGCAGATACATCAGTCGCTGCGCCTGCCCCTGGAGTTGGTCCGCGGGCGCCACCAACCCGCCGGTCAGGGTCGCCGCGGCGGCCAACCCGCCGGCGATCCAGGCCAGGGTGCGGCGGCCGGCGGCGGCCCGTGGGGTATCCGCGACGAGATCGAGGACCCGCTGGTGCATGATCTCCCTGTCCGCGCCCCGACCGGGCGCTTCCGCTGGCTATCGCTCGAACAGGACGCTAGCGGCCCAAAGAAGGCGATAGGCGGCTTTTGGCATAATTGCGGCCCAGTGCGGTTCGTGCCGCTACCGTCCCTGGCGGTGGACAGGTCAGCGGCGTCGACGGCCGGTGGGACCGCGCGGCGGTCGCACCGTCGCACCGTCATGGCGCTCGGCACCCTGGCGGCGCTGTTCGCCCTGACCTCCTGTGCCACGGACGCGCCGTCGACGCTCGACACCGCGGGGACCGGCGCCGAGCGCGTCGAGCGGACTTGGTGGCTGCTGTTCTGGATAGCCCTGGCGGTCTTCGTCGAGGTGATGGCGCTGCTGGCCTGGGCGCTGCTGTTCCGCCGCGCACCGACGACCCGGGTCCGGCACGGCCAGCCACTGCGCTTCGTGGCCGTCGCCGGCGCCGGCGTTCCGCTGCTCATCCTGGTCGCGGTCTACGGCGTCGGGCTGCGGGACCTGGCGGCGCTCGGCGCCGGCCCGGAGCCGCAGGCGCCGACCATCGAGGTCACCGGCCACAAGTGGTGGTGGGAGGTGCGGGTGCCGGGGATCGACGGGGCGACCGCCAACGAGCTCCACATCCCGGTGGGGGAGCGGGTCCGGGTGCGGCTGCGGACCGCGGACGTGCTGCACAGCTTCTGGGTGCCGCAGCTGATGCCCAAGACCGACCTGATCGCCGGCGAGACCCGCGAGACGTGGCTGCAGGCCGAGCGGGCGGGCACCTACCGCGGTCAGTGCGCCGAGTACTGCGGCACCCAGCACGCGCACATGGCGTTCCTGGTGGTGGCTGAGCCCCGCCCGCAGTTCGACGCCTGGTTGGCCCGACTCGGCTCGCCGGCCCGGCAGCCGCGGACCGACGCCGAACAGCGCGGGCGGCAGGCGTTCGTCCAGGGCACCTGCGCCGGCTGCCACGCCATCCGCGGCACCGGCGCCGGCGGCCGGGCCGGTCCCGACCTGTCCGACGTCGGTTCCCGCTGGAGCCTCGGCGCCGGCGCGGTGCCGAACGACGCCGGCCACCTCGGCGGCTGGATCGCCAACCCGCAGACCGTCAAACCCGGCAGCTACATGCCACCGCAACCGATCGACGCCGCGCGGCTGCCGGACCTCATCGCGTACCTGCAGTCGCTGAAGTGACCACCCGGGGGAGGTGACGACATGTCGACCGCTGCCGCGCCGCCGACCGGCGCGACTCGCGAGGACCTGGCACGGCTGGAACAGCACTGGGGTGAGCGGCCGTCCCTGGTCGCCTGGTTCGGCACCGTCGACCACAAGAAGATCGGGCGGCGCTACCTGGTCACCGCCGGACTGTTCTTCGCCCTCGCCGGCATCAGCGCGCTGGCGATGCGCACCCAACTGGCCCGCCCCGAGTCCACCCTGCTCTCCCCGGACGAGTACAACCAGCTGTTCACCATGCACGGCACGGCGATGATTTTCCTGTTCGCCACCCCGATGCTCTTCGGCTTCGGCAACTACCTGGTCCCGCTCATGATCGGTTCGCGGGACATGGCGTTCCCGAAGCTGAACGCGCTGGGCTACTGGATCTTCCTCTTCGCCGGGCTGTTCATGTGGGCCAGCCTGCCCTTCGGCGCGGCCCCGAACGCCGGCTGGTTCGCGTACGTGCCGTTGGCCGGTGAGCAGAGCCTGCCCGGGTTGAACATCGACGTCTACACCCTCGGGCTGCTGTTCCTCGGCATCGCCACCACCGCCGGCTCGATCAACTTCATCGTCACCGCGCTGAAGCTGCGCGCCCCCGGCATGTCGCTCGACCGGGTGCCGCTGTTCGTCTGGGCGATCGTCGCCACCGCGTTCATGGTGATCTTCGCGTTGCCCGCGTTGAACCTGGACAACGCGATGCTGTTCCTCGACCGCCGCTTCGGCACCCACTTCTTCGACCCGGAGGCCGGCGGAAACGTGCTGCTCTGGCAGCACCTGTTCTGGATCTTCGGCCATCCGGACGTCTACATCATCGTGCTGCCGGCACTGGGCATCGTCTCGGCGGTGCTGCCGGCCTTCACCCGCCGGGGCGTGGTCGGCTACGCGCTGATCGTGCTCTCCATCGTGTCCATCGCGATCATCTCCTTCGGCGTGTGGGTGCACCACATGTTCGCCACCGGGCTGCCGCAGCTGTCCTACAGCTTCTTCAGCGCGGCCAGCACGATCATCACCATCCCGTCGGGCATCCAGATCTTCGCCTGGCTGGCCACCATGCTGTTGGGCCGGCTGGTCCTCCGGGTGCCGATGTTGTTCGTGATCGGATTCCTGGTGACCTTCGTGGTCGGCGGCTTCACCGGCACCATGTTCGCGATCACCGCCTTCGACCAGCAGATCACCGACTCGTACTTCGTCGTGGCGCACTTCCACTACGTGCTCGTCGGCGGCGCGCTGTTCCCGATCCTCGCCGGCATCTACTACTGGCTGCCGAAGATCACCGGCAGGATGTACCACGAGCGGCTCGGCCGGTGGGCCTTCGGGCTGGTGTTCACCGGCATGCAGGTCACGTTCTTCCCGATGCACCTCTACGGCCTGTGGGGCATGCCCCGACGCGTCTACACCTATCCCGGAGAACTGGGCTGGGAGCGGTGGAACCTGGTCAGCACAGCCGGGGCGTACCTCCTCGCGGTCGGGCTGCTGCTCGTACTGATCGGGGTCGGGCACGCGATCCGGCGCGGCCGGCCCGCCCCGGCCGATCCGTGGGGCGGGGACAGCCTGGAGTGGGCGACCCCATCACCACCGCAGCCCTACAACTTCCCGGTGCTGCCGCGGGTACACAGCCTGCACCCCGCCTGGGACGCCCGGAGCATGGAGTCGATGGGCGCGGGCGCCACGGGTGACCGGATCCTCGCCGACGGCCGGACGACGCTGATCACCAGCGAACTGGACGGCCGGCGCGAACGCGCGGTCCAGATGCCCGAGGCCTCCCTGCAGCCGCTCCTGGTCGCCGTGGAACTGCTCGTCTTCTTCACCGCGATGTTGTTCGCCTGGTACCCGGTCGCCGCCGCCGCCGCGCTGGCCGTCGCCGCGACGCTGGCCGTCTGGCTCTGGCCGCCGCGCCGGCCGGAGGCGGAGCCGGGGGTGACCGGATGAGAGCCGCCCGAGGCCGCATCGCGGCGGCCACCGGCGCCGAGGCGCTGACCACGGAACTGCCGGTCGGTCGCTCCATCGGCTGGTGGGGAATGGTCATGTTCGTCGCCACCGAGGCGACCCTGTTCGCCTACCTGCTCGGCAGCTACTTCTACCTGCGCTTCCAGCACGGTTCGCCGTGGCCCCCAGACGGAATCGCCGAGCCGGCGCTGCTGCGCCCGCTGGTGATGACCGCGGTGCTGCTGCCCAGCAGCCTGCCCCTGATCTGGGCGGAACGCGGCATCCGTGCCGGGCAGCGCCGGCGGCTGAACATCGGCGTCGCCGCCACCCTGCTCCTCGGGCTGACGTTCCTGGCCCTGCAGGCCACCGAGTACGCCGAACTGCTGCGTGAGTTCACCATGACCACCAACGTCTACGGCTCGCTGTTCTACGTCATCACCGGATTCCACGGCCTGCACGTGCTGGTCGGGCTGACCATGCTGAGCCGGCTGCTCGCCGCCTCGCTGAGCGGCGGCAGCCTTGGGGGCCACCGCCACGACCGGGTCCGCAACACGGCCATCTACTGGCACTTCGTCGACGCGGTGTGGGCCGCCATCCTGTTCACCGTCTACCTCTCGCCGTGGCTGTGATGAGCGTCCAGCCCGGTCAGCGCGCCCGCCTCGCCGGTGGGCTGCTGCTCTGGTACGGGGTCCTCGGCGGCGCGCTCGCCTGGGCCGTACACCTGATCGTCGCCTGGGGCGTCGACGAACTCACCTGCGCCACCGGCTCCACGCACGTCGGCGCCGTGCCGCTGCGCCTGGTCGTCACCCTGGCGGTGGTGCTGCCGGCCCTGGCCACCGTGGGTTCGCTGTTCGCCGCCGGGCTGGCCTGGCGGCGCATCCGCCAGGACGGCGAGGACCGGTCTGTCTCCCGCACCAGGATGCTCGCCGTCGTGGGGATCTGGCTGAACCTGCTCTTCCTGACCATCATCGTCCTGGGCGGGGCCGCCCTGCTGGTGCTGGCGCCATGCCAGGGATGACCGCGACCGGCGGCGTGCCGCAGGAGGCGTCCGTCGTGGCCGGGCTGCTCGACATCCTGCTCGTGCTGACGCTGGCCCTGCTGGCCGCCGGCTACGGCCGCGGCGTGCACGAGCTCTGGGCACGCCGCGGCGCGGGACGCGTCCTGCCGGGCTGGCGGGTGGCCACCTTCGGCCTCGGCGTGCTG
Source organism: Micromonospora sp. NPDC023814 (assembly GCF_040639595.1). NCBI lineage: Bacteria > Bacillati > Actinomycetota > Actinomycetes > Micromonosporales > Micromonosporaceae > Micromonospora > Micromonospora sp. NPDC023814. The sequence continues at coordinate 46,734 of NZ_JBFAAF010000014.1, read as the reverse complement.
GTCGCGCTTGCCGCTCAGGGCCCTCCGCTGACCGACCTGGCCGGGCGGTCGTTGACCGGGCACATGATCCAGCACATGGCCCTGCTGCTGGTCGCCGGGCCGCTGCTCGCCGCCGGCGCCGCCGGGCTGCCGCTGACCCTCGCCTGCCCGCAGCCGCTACGGCAACGACTGGCCCGGATCCGGGCCGCCCCCACCGCCCGGTGGCTGCGCCGGCCGGTGACCACGGCTGCGCTGGCCGGTGGGGTGCAGACGCTGGTGCTGTGGGTCTGGCACCTGCCCGGGCCCTACGTCGCCGCCCTGCAGCAACCGCTCGTGCACGCCGTCGAGCACCTCTGCTTCGTCACCGCTGCCTGGCTGCTGTGGGCGCCGGTGCTCGGCGCGCCGCAGCACCGCCTGCCCGCCCCGATCGCGGTGCTGCTCCTGATCGCCACGATGCTGCCGGCCTCGGCGCTGGGCGCGGTGCTCACCTTCGCGCCGCAACCGGTCTACCCGGCCGAGGCGCTCGGCCCCAACCCGCTCACCGACCAACAGGTGGCGGGCCTGCTGATGTGGGCGCCGATGGACGTGGTCGTGCTGGTCGCGACGCTGACCATCTTCCTGCGCTGGCTGCTGCGCCGGCAGAGCCCGGACCGGGTGACTCCGCCGGAACCGAGCGGCCCGGTCGTCACCACGCATACCGGAGCGGGGACGCGATGACGCGAAGAACCCGGTCGCTGTGGCCGGTCCTGCTGGTGTTGCCGATCGTGCTCGTCGCGCCCGGCTGCACCAGCACCGCCCCGCCGCCACCGCCGGAGGTCCGCGTCGGCTTCCCCGAGCGCGGCGCACAGCTCATCGTCGAGCACGGCTGCGGCTCCTGCCACGTGATCCCGGGCATCGACCGGGCGAACGGGCTGGTCGGCCCGCCCCTGACCCGCTTCGGTGCCCGCTCCTACATCGCCGGTGCGTTGCCGAACAACGCCGACAACCTGCGGCACTGGATCGCCGACCCGCAGGCGGTCGAGCCCGGCACCGCCATGCCGGACCTGGGCATCGACCCGATCGACGCGCAGGACATCGCCGCCTACCTGTACACACTGGACTGAGACCGTGGACCAACGAGCAACGATCACCGCCGGACGGGGCCGCAGGGCGCGGCTGCACCCCCGCCGGGCCCTCGCCGTCGGTGCGGTGCTGGCGCTCGCCGCCGGACCCGGCGTCGCGGCGCAGCCCGACCCCCCGCCGGCCACGTCCGCACCGGCCACGTCCGCACCGGCCACGTCCGCACCGGCCACGTCCGCACCGGTCGCGTCCGCGCCGGCGGACCGCGGCGCCGAGCTCTACCGGCAGCACTGCGCCAGCTGCCACGGCCCCCAGGGCCAGGGCGCCCAGCGGGGGCCCTCCCTGATCGGTGTCGGGCCCGCCTCGGTCCATTTCCAGGTCTCCACCGGCCGGATGCCGCTCTCGTCCGAGCGGCAGCAGCCCCGACGTGCCGAGCCGGTGTTCTCGGCCGGCGAGATCGCGGCGCTGGTCGGCCACGTCGGCACCTTCGGCGGTGGCCCGCAGATCCCGCAGGTCGCACCCGGCAGCGTCACCAACGGCCGGGAGATCTTCGCCGCCACCTGCGCACCCTGCCACGGCGCGACCGGGGCGGGCGCGTCCCTGACCGACGGATCGATCGCCCCACCCCTGTACGACGCGAGTGCGGTGCAGGTGGCCGAGGCGATGCGGGTCGGTCCCGGTCTGATGCCGGCCTTTCCCAGCCAGGTCCTCAGCGACCAGCAGGTCAACGACGTGGTCACCTACGTGCGGAGGCTGCAGAGCGACCGGCTGGACCGGGGCGGGAACCCGTTGGGCCGGTTGGGCCCGCTGGCCGAGGGACTCGTGGCGTGGATCGTCGTGCTGGCGCTGCTCGTCGCGGCAGCGCGCTGGCTGGGCAGGAGGGCTGACGAGTGAGCGACAGAGGTGCACCGCCGCCCGACCGGGGTGTGACCCGCCGCATCGTCGCGGCCTTCCTGGTCAGCGCCGCCGGAGCGGTCGGCTTCGCGGTGACCTACGTACTCGGCGGCCAGACGCAGTGGGAGGGCGTCTCGCTCGCGGTCGCCTTCGCCGGTCTGGCCGTGGGGCTCGCGGTCTGGGGGCGGCGGCTCGTGCCGTCCGGCGGCTACGTCGAGGAGCACGCCGGGTTCACCCCACCGCCGCGCACGCAGGCGCTGACGGCGGCGGCGCTCACGGCCCAGGACAGCCCGCTGCGCCGCCGTGGCCCGCTCGCCGCGCTCGGGCTGGCGCTGGCCGCCCTCGGCGCCACCGCGCTCTTCCCGCTGCGCTCCCTGCTGCCGTTCGACCGCGCCCGCCCGTTGGCGGCACGGAAGGACACGCCCTGGGGGTTCGGTGTGCGGCTGGTGAACGGCGAGGGGCGACCGTTGCGCCCCGAGGACGTGCCGGCGGACACGATGGTCGCGGTCTTCCCGGAAGGCGACGTCGACACCGGTGACGGGCCCGCCTTCGCGGTCCGCCTCGACCCGCGACGCTTCACCCGGCCACCGGCCGGCGGTCACCTCGACGGCTTGGTCGTCTACTCGCTGCTGTGCACGCACGCCGGCTGCCCGGTGCGCCTCTACCTGGCAGGTACCGGGCAACTGCTCTGTCCCTGCCACCAGTCCTCGTTCGACCTGCTCGCCGCGGCCCGCCCGGTGTCCGGCCCGGCCGCCCGAGCGCTGCCCGGGTTGCCGATCGAGGTCGGTCCGGACGGCCACCTGCGCGCCACCGGTGACTTCACCGCCCCACCCGGCGCCGGCTTCTGGGGCCGGCCGTGATCGTCGACCGGTTCGCCCGCGCCCTCGACGACCGGCTGCGGCTGTCTCCGGTCGCCCGCAGGTCCCTGGCCAAGGTATTCCCCGACCACTGGTCGTTCATGCTGGGCGAGATCGCGCTCTACTCGTTCGTCGCGCTGATCCTCACCGGCGTCTACCTGACCCTCTTCTTCGACCCCAGCGTCGCCGACCGCGTCTACCAGGGCAACTACGCGCCGCTGGATGGCGTCCCCACCTCCGCCGCGTACGCCTCGACGGTGCGGTTGAGCTGGGACGTGTCCGCCGGGTTGCTGATCCGGCAGACACACCACTGGGCGGCGCTGGTCTTCGTCGCCGCGATCGTGGTGCACCTGACCCGGATCTTCTTCACGGGGGCGTACCGCAAGCCGCGCGAGATCAACTGGCTGATCGGGGTCACCATGCTGGCCCTGGCCCTGTTCAACGGCTTCACCGGCTACTCGCTGCCCGACGATCTGCTCTCCGGTATGGGCCTGCGGATCCTCGTCTCGGTGACGGAGTCCGTCCCACTGGTCGGGCCGTGGTTGGCGTCCCTGGCTCTCGGCGGCGAGTTTCCCTCCGACGAGATGATCCCCCGGATGTTCGTCAGCCACGTGCTGCTGGTCCCGGGCTTCCTCGTCGCGCTGGTGTCGATCCACCTGGCGATCATCGTGCGGCAGACGCACAGCCAGTTCCCGGGCCCGGGACGGACCGAACACAACGTCGTCGGCTCCCGGCTCTGGCCCAGCTACGCCCTGCGCTCGCTGGCCCTGTTCGCCTGGTTGCTCGCCGTGCTGTTCGCCCTCGGCGGGCTGGTGCAGATCAACCCGGTGTGGATCTACGGACCGTTCGAACCGGCCGAGGCCACGTCCCCCGCCCAACCCGACTGGTACGTCGCCTTCGGCGACGGGGCGCTGCGCCTCTTCCCGCCGTGGGAGATCCGAATCGCCGGGTACCTCGTGCCCGCCCCGTTCGTCCCCGGGGTGGTGCTGGGCGGACTGACCTTCCTCGCCCTGTACGCCTGGCCGTTCGCCGAGCGGCTGCGCACGAAGGACCGCCGGCCGCACCAACTGCTCGACCGCCCCCGCGACCACCCCGCGCGCACCGGCATCGGCGTAACCGCCATCACCTTCTACGGGGTGCTGACCGTCGCCGCGGGCGACGACGTCATCGCCCGGCTGCTGGATGTGCGGACCCATGACGTGCTCTCGCTGCTGCGGGTGCTGGTCCTGCTGCTGCCCGTGGCGGCCGGGCTGCTCGCGTACCTGGTGGCGCGGGCCCTGAACCGCGGCGACGCCGCCGGGATCGGCGATCTTACCCGCGCCGACCTGCGGCGGGCCGTCGGCGGGACCCGGCGCGGCGGCGACGCGGGGCGGGTGGACCAGCCGCCCGGGTCCCTCGCACAGGCGCCCCTGCCGGGCGAGCGGATCGAGATGTGGTCCGAGGGCGACCTGTGGCGCTGGCGCTACCGCGACGACGCCCGGGACGTCACCATCCACGGCAACCTGTCGGGGCAGTCGGAGCAGGAGGTGGCCCGGGCGTCCCGGCTGGCGTTCCCGGGGGTGGACCGCGTCGTCGTCCCCGGGCCCCCGCCGCCCGCTCCCGGCCTCCGGTCCGCGCTGCGCCGCTGGGGCGACGCCGCACTCGGGGTGTCCCTGCTGGTGACGGCCCTGGCCCAGCGGCGGCGGGAGCGCAAACCGGACCGTCCCGGCCCGGACGGCGACCGGCCGGCCGGGCGGTCGGGGCCGTCGGACTGACCGGTACGGCGATGACGGAATTGTGGGGGACTCCACGGAGCCGCGCTCGGCGACGGTCAAGGCCCTTCTGCGCCACGTCACCGCGGTCGGCCCGCGCATCGGCGGGCGACGCACGCTCGCCGAGCTGTCCCCCGTACGACTTCGTGGCGGCTGTCGAGGTCGGGCCGTCGTCGGTCGGCTGCCCCTCCGTGTCGGACGCCAGCTACGTCGCCGGTGCGCTGGCGCTCGTCACCATGCTGGCCACCCACACCCTGACGACCCGGATGCGTCAGGCCGCCGTGCCATCGAGTCTGCTTCGGACAACGGCGGTTCCGCCGACCCGGGTCAAGATGCCCTCAGGAGTGGTCGTCGCGGTGGCGAACACCAGGGACGGGCGCCCGGCGGAGTGTCCCTGTTCGACTTCGACGCTGCTCCGGCCATGCGTCGCATGAAGATGCGCGGCGAGGCATCCGCTGCTGTTGGCGTTGACCACATCCTCGCCGACTCCGATGGCGGGCGCGAACATGCGCGCCATCGCCCTGCCGTTGACCGGAGACATCGTGTAGGCAAAGCAGCCGAGGTAACCGAGGCGGCGGCATTCAGCGGCGAGCCGGGGCAGATCCGGTCGCAGGGAGCGCAGGATCGGCGCCGACTTGACGGGCACGAGCAGTCGCGGCGTTCCCGGCGATGCGACGCTCGGGGTGTCGTCTGCGGCAATGGCGTCCGGCCCGATACCGAGGGCGCCGAGGACCTCGTCGAGGCCCGCGGGAACGCCGTCCTGAAGACCGATGAGGCCCTGGTCGAACCACACCTCGATGCCGTCGTCGCGCTCGACCGCTGTGGTGCCGAAGATGCGGCCACCGGTCCGCTGGTGCCCGTGATGCTCTGCTGACCCGCGACGGCGCAGCAGGAACGCTTGGGCGGCCACGGTGCCGTGCCCGCAGTTGGTGAGTTCGCCATGCGTGGTGAAGAACCGGACAGTGTCCGTGTCGGTGTCCACGAACGCCGCGTGTGAGGTACCTGCATCGCGAACTGCCACGCGGCGTGCGCCATCGTCGAGTGCCGGGTCGTCGATCAGCACGGCGGTGGGGCTGCCGCCTTGTCCCTGGAGCGTGCAGGCGTCGACGATCGTCACGTCGCGGCGGGAGAAGCCAGTCACGCCGGCATCCCTTCGCCGGTCATCGATCGTTGGTCGTCCGCCGACTGGTCCGCGCCGGTGTTGAGGACCTGCAGTGCCGCGGTGTGCATGAGGCCGCTGCGCGCGAACAGCGCCGGCCCGGGGGTGGGCTGTGCCTGCCCGTCAAGCCCGCTGAAGCGCCCACCAGCCTCCTCGACGATGAGTGACGTAGCCGCGTAGTCCCACACCTGTCCCCGGGTCTGGACGGCGAGGTCCAACTGCCCGCACGCGACGAGCAGCGCAGCATGGGTGCTCCACGGCGCGGTCGACGTCATGGCACTCAGCGGTGCGATCATCTCGCGTTCGGCCTGGAAGAGTTCATCGTCGGTGGGGATCACGCCGAGTCGGCTCCCGCGCAGGATGTCCGGCCTGTCGCCGTCAACGGTGATCCGTCGCTCGTCGGTCGGTGTCAGTCCGGAGAAGTCCGCTCGGAACGCGCCGCCGCCCCGCTGCGCCCACCAGACTTTTCCCTGCGCGGGAACCGCGGCCACCCCGACGACGATCTCGCCAGCCTCTTCCAACGCGACGAGCACCAACCACCGGTTGTCACCGGCGACGAACAGCGCGGTGCCGTCTATCGGGTCGACGATCCAGCGACGGCTGCCCCCACCGCTCTGCCCGTTCTCCTCGCCCAGGACGGCGTCGTCGGGCCGCGTGTCGGCCAGAACCTCTCGGATGGCGGCTTCGACGGCGCGGTCGGCTTCCGTTACTACGCTGCCGTCCGACTTCAGCTGCCGGGGAAGCTGAGCGAGGGCCGCGAAATACCGCAGACCCACTGCGGCACCGGTCAGGGCGGCACGTCGAGCAAGCAGAAGGTCGCTTTCCATGGGCACCATCCTTGCCTATCTCGGCGCGACCGACCGTCCGCTTCCGGCTGGGCGAGGCGCGCCGATCAGCTCTCCGGCGAGCATGGTGCGGGGCGATCTGCTCCAGCAGGTTGCTGGTCCTCGGGGCGTGGGCTCCGCTCGGCCGCGGGCCGGCCGAGCGGAGCCGGCCAGGGAACCTCGGGTCAGCCGAGGGTGGCGGTGTCGATGACGAACCGGTAGCGGACGTCGGAGGCGAGGACGCGTTCGTAGGCGTCGTTGATCTTGTCGGCGGAGATGAGTTCGATGTCGGCGCCAATGCGGTGTTCGGCGCAGAAGTCGAGCATCTCCTGGGTCTCGCGGATGCCTCCGATCATCGAGCCGGCGTAGGAGCGTCGGGCGCCGATGAGGGAGAAGACGTTGAGGGTCAGGGGCTCGGCGGGGGCGCCGACGTTGACGAGGGTGCCGTCGACGGCGAGCAGGTTCAGGTAGGCGTCGACGTCGATGGGGGCGCTGACCGTGTTGATGATCAGGTCGAACCGGCCGGTGAGCTGCTGGAAGGTGTCCGGGTCGCTGGTGGCGTGGTAGTGGTCGGCGCCCAGGCGGAGTCCGTCCTCCTGCTTCTTCAGCGACTGGGACAGCACGGTCACCTCGGCGCCCAGGGCGTGGGCGATCTTGACTGCCAGGTGCCCCAGCCCGCCGAGGCCGACGATGGCGACCTTCTTGCCGGGGCCGGCGCCCCAGCGGCGCAGCGGCGAGTAGGTGGTGATGCCCGCACACAGCAGCGGCGCGGCGGCCGCGAAGTCGATTCCCTCCGGTACCGACAGGACAAAAGCGGCGTCGACCACGACGTGGGTGGCGTAGCCGCCCTGGGTGACGGTGCCGTCCCGGTCGACGCCTCCGTAGGTGGGCACCATGCCGTTGGCGCAGTACTGCTCGTCGCCGTTGCGGCAGTTCACGCAGTCCCGGCAGGCGTTCACCATGCAGCCGACCCCGACCCGGTCCCCGACCTGGTGCCGGGTGACCTCGGAGCCCACCTCGGTGACGATACCGACGATCTCGTGGCCGGGCACCAGCGGGTAGGGCTGGGGTCCCCAGTCACCGCGAACGGTGTGGATGTCGGAGTGGCAGATGCCCGCGTACTTGATCTCGATGAGCACGTCGTTGGGACCGACGTCACGCCGCTCGATGATCGTGGGGGCCAGCGGCTCGGACGGGCTGGGTGCTGCGTAGGCGTGAACACGCATGATGGTTGCTCCTGTTCTTCGTGACGAGGCTTGGCCGCGGCGCGGCCGGTTGCGCTCACGGGCACCTGCCCGAGCAGGGCGTCGGGGTGCCGCCGTCGCGCAGGATGGCACTGGCGCCGCCCGACGACGTGGGCTCAGGCGAGCGGCCTCGCGTTCATCGCCATCCAGGAAACCTCGTCTGTGACCTGCTGGGGAGTCTCTGATGGAAGGTGTACTGCCAGGGCACCCCACGGCGAGCCGCAGGAAGTATGCCCCACCCCTGTGCGGGCGGACCTATCGGGCGGGGAAGCGCAGGATGCGATCGTCGCCGTCGCGTACGTCACCACGGCCGTCGGTGTTGGAGGTGGTCAGCCACAAAGCTCCGTCGGGCGCGATCTGTACGGTCCGCAGGCGGCCGTAGCGTTCCTCCAGTCGCGCCGACGGTTCACCGCCGGTGCCGCCGTTGAGGGGGATGGTCCACAGCCGCTCACCTCGCAGCGCCGCCACGTACGCGGTGTCGGCGGCGATGGCCATGCCCGACGGCGAGGCCTCGCGGACGGGCCAGGTGACGAGCGGGTCGGTGTACCGCCCACCGTCCGTCTCACCGGTTCCGTCGACCCGGGGCCAGCCGTAGTTGCGTCCCGGCTCGATGCGGTTGACCTCGTCCAGCTCGTTCTGCCCGAACTCGGTGGCGAAGAGCCGTCCAGCCGAGTCCCAGGCCAGGCCCTGCACGTTGCGGTGTCCGAGGCTGTACACCGGGGAACCCGCGCTCGGATTTCCGGGGGCGGGCGTCCCGTCGGGGGCCAGCCGCAGGATCTTGCCGTTGGGGCTCGCCGGGTCCTGCGACCGCTGCGTCTCACCGGCGTCCCCGGTGCAGACGTAGAGCATGCCGTCCGGGCCGAACGCGATCCGCCCGCCGTTGTGGTAGCTGGCCTTGGCGATGCCGTCGAAGATCACCTCGGGGCGTCCGCCGTCGAGCCGGAACCGGACGATCCGATTGTCCTGCTCCGCCGTGAAGTAGGCGTAGATCAGGTTGTCGTCGGCAGACGTCGGCGACACCGCGAGGCCGAGCAGGCCGCCCTCACCGCCGGCCACCACACCGGGCACCTCGTACACCTGCCGGGGGTGTGCGCCGCCCGGGCTCAACCGCAGCACCCGGCCCGTGTTCCGCTCCGCGACCACGGCGTCGCCGTCCGGCAGGAACGCCAGCCCCCAGGGAACGTCGATGCCCCGCGCCATCTCTTCGCCGGCGTCGAGATCGGGACGTCCTGACGGCGTGCTGGCAGCAGCGCTGGTGGCCACCCCCTGTGGCGTTCGACCGGGCTGGTCCCCGCCACCGGGGCCGCTGTCACAGCCGGCGATCACGCCCACCATGAGCAGCGCGGCGCATGCGGCACGCCACCGTCTGCCTGTCGTGACGATTGCCATCTGATTCCTCCGAGACTGCTGGGGAGCGTGTTTCCGTCGGCCGCTGAAGATCCGCGTGAGCCACGCCACCACGAGCGCCCGAAAGCCCCGAGAAAGGCAACTGAGCGGACGGCGGCGGGGGCGGGGTGTGGTGATGTTCGGCCGGGTCAGGCCGATCAGGTGGGGCCCTCGAGGCGGGTACAGGTGGTCGGATGCCACGTCCGCTCATCCGACGGTGGGGGCCCGGTCATCACGGCCGTACGTGCGGGGGCGATCAGGTCGGCCGCTGCATCACTCCGTGAAGGCGGCTTGTGCGTCGGCGTCCGCTTCCTGGGAGGCGGCCCAGGAGGCGAGCAGGCGTAGCGCGTCCTCGGACGGGGAGCCGGGCTCGGCGGTGTAGATCGTGAGGGTGAGGCCGGGCTCCGCGGCCATCTCCAGCCCTTCGTAGGCGAGGGTCAGGTCGCCGACGACGTGGTGGCGGAAGGTTTTGGCTCCGGTGCCGTGGTGCCTCACGTTGTGGGCTCCCCAGCGTTTGCGGAACTCGTCGCTGCGGGTGGAGAGCTCACCCACGAGGTCGTGGAGGTCCTTGTCGTGGGGGTCGCGGCCCGCTTCCGTACGGAGGATGGCGACGCAGACGTCGGCGGCGAGGTCCCATTCCGGGTAGAAGCGGTGCGCCTTCTCGTCCAGGAAGGTGAACCGCGCGATGTTGGCGGGGCGCTGCGGATCGGCGTACACGTCGGCGTAGAAGGCGCGGGCGAGCCGGTTCGCGGCGAGCAGGTCCATGCGGCCGTTGCGCACGAACGCGGGGCCCTGGGTCACCGCGTCGAGGGTCCATTGCAGGCTGGGGCGCACCGACCACTGCCGCGCGGTGCGGCGCGGGGGCCGCATGAGCGCGCTGCCGCCCTCCGTGGCTCGGGCGAGGTCGAACAGGTGCGCCCGCTCTGCGTCGTCGAGTTGGAGCGCCCGTGCGATGGCGTTCAGCACACCAGGCGATACTCCAGCGAGGGAGCCTCGTTCGAGTTTCGAGTAGTACTCGATGCTCACGCCGGCTAGCGACGCGACTTCGCTGCGGCGTAGTCCCGGGACCCGCCGCTTGGTGCCGGCGGGCAGGCCGGCCTGCTCCGGGCTGATCTTGGCGCGCCGCGAGACGAGGAACTCGCGGACCTCCGTCCGGTTGTCCACGCCTCGACCGTACGTGTCACGGCTGGCCAATGGGGTGCCCTGTCAGTACACCTTCCAGGAGAAACTCCCTGAGCGGGCGCTGCCGGGGTTTGCTGGATGGCGATGAACGCGCCGCCGCGCCCAGTGGGAGCGACTGTCGTGGTCCCAGGCGGGTAGCACGCCCGGATGGCGGCATCATCACGGCCTACTCGGGTAGGCGGGGGAGAATAACAGACCGGATCGCGTCCGGTCCTTCGGGAAGGAAGAACCTGTGCGTGGTGCTGTCCTGCATGCCCCAGGCGACGTCCGCGTGGAAACGCGGGAGGATCCCCGGATCCTGCTCCCGACCGACGCGATCATTCGCCTGTCCGCGACCTGTGTCTGCGGTTCGGACCTGTGGCCGTATCGGGGCGTCGAAGCGGTCAACGGGCCATCCCCGATGGGCCACGAGTACGTCGGCGTCGTCCAGGAGGTCGGCAGCGGGGTCGAGAACATCAGGCCGGGCCAGTTCGTCATCGGCTCGTTCTTCGCCTCCGACAACACCTGCCTGATCTGCCGGGCTGGCTACCAGACCTCATGCATCCAGCGGGAACCGGTGGGCGGACTCGGCGCCCAGGCCCAGTACCTGCGTGTCCCTCTGGCGGACGGCACCCTGGTCGCCACACCCGACAACCCCTCGGACGACCTGATCCCAGACCTGCTCGCTGCCTCCGACGTGCTCGGCACGGGCTGGTTCGGCGCCGTGGCCGCCGAGGTCGGCCCGGGCAAGACCGTCGCGGTGGTCGGTGACGGTGCGGTCGGTCTTCTCGCCGTCCTGGCGGCGAAGCAGCTCGGCGCGGAACGCATCATCGCGATGAGCAGGTACGAGCCCCGTCAAGAACTGGCGATCCACTACGGTGCCACCGACATCGTCACCGAGCGCGGCGACGACGGTGTCGCACGCATCAAGGACCTCACCGACGGCGTCGGGGCGCACTCGGTGATCGAGGCGGTCGGCACCCAGGAGTCGATGATGACGTCCATCCGCTCGACCCGTCCCGGCGGCCACGTCGGCTACGTCGGTGTGGCCCACGATGTCCAACTGCCCGGCGAGGAACTGTTCTTCTCGCACGTGCACCTGCACGGCGGCCCCGCACCGGTGCGCCGTTTCCTGCCCGACCTGATCGACCTGATCTGGAACCGGCAGATCGACCCTGGCAAGGTCTTCGACCTCACTCTCCCCCTTGAGCAGGCCGCCGAGGGGTACAAGGCCATGGACGAGCGACGGGCCATCAAGGTCCTCCTCAATCCCTGACGAACCGCGCCACCCCTGAAAGGGCGGCCGTCATGGCAGCGAACGCCGCGCTGAGTGAGCTCCAACGCGGAAAGGAACCAGTGATGGACAGGACGGCTGGCGGCAGCTTCGCGGGCAGGGTCGCGTTCGTGACGGGTGCGGCGAACGGGATCGGTCGCGCCACCGCGCTCGCGTTCGCACGCCGGTGCAACGCCGTGCACTTCGCCCCCGGCGCCCGCACCGCCCAGTACCGCCGGCAGCCCGCGTGACCACCTGCCGTCGGCCGCGTCGTCCCGCGGCCGACGGCCCACCCGACGACGCCAGGAGGAGCATGGACATGTCCGAGGCCCCCCAGCAGTCCGCCGCCCGGAAGATGCTCGGAGACTTCGCGCCCAAGCTCGTCTCCCTCACCGACGACGCGCTCTTCGCCGACGTCTGGGAACGCGCCGACCTCGCGCCCCGCGACCGCAGCCTGATCACCATCGCGGCCCTGGTCGCTGGTGGCAACAGCGAACAGTTGCCGTTCCACCTCAACCTCGGCAGGCAGAACGGCCTCACGCAGGCCGAGATCGTCGAGGCCATCACCCACCTGGCGTTCTACACCGGGTGGCCCCGGGCCATGTCCGCCGTCGCCGCGGCCAAGCAGGCCTTCGAGGGCTGACCGTAGAGCCAGCCGGACCGCGTCGCGGAGGATCAGGCAGCGGATAAGGCTTGCTGCCGCTCGATGCGCCCAGACGTACCGGCCGTCGCCTCGGCCGTTGCCCGGGTTGTCGCCGTGGCTCACGACGCTGTCGACGCATCCGAGGCAGCCCTGGTCGTTGCATTCCTGAAAGCCAGGGCCCGCCGCTGGGACCGTCGGCGAGAACGCGGGCCGCAGCCCGGCCCGTGCCGGTCGGTGTTACGTGAGAAGCGCGGCGGTCCCCGCAATGCCGCCCGCCGGATTCCGGGTGACGATCGAGCGGGCAGATCGAGCGTTCCTGCTTCTCACCCGAGCCGGCCTCGGCCGTAGGTCACGGGCCTGCGCGAAGGGTGTTCTGCCGGTACACCGTTCACCAGGGACTCCCCAATCGGGTCGCAGCACGGTTTCCTTGAAATCGATTGACGCTACCGGACACGTCCGGCGCGGATCTCCGGAAAGGGCAGGACGGCCCGCTGGTCGCGGGCCAGCCGCACAGTGCGGGCCATGCGGAGCGCCACCCGCTCGGACGCCGTCGTGCCGTGCCCACAGGGAGCAGTCACGGTCGCCTCGACCCAGGCCGCGAGCCGCAAGGCCGGGGTAAGCGAAGGCGCACCAATAACAGCCTCTGACCAGGAAAGTGAAGTATCGGTGACCACGCGCGAACAGCACATCGGAAAAGCTCTCGCGGTCGTCCTTGGCCTGCTGACCATCTTCGGCCCCATCTCGATGGACCTCTACCTGCCCGTCCTCCCCGCCCTCACCACCGAGCTGGGGGCAACCACCTCGGCCGCGCAGCTGACCGTCACCGCGTGCCTGCTCGGGTTGGCCATCGGCCAGGTCGTCGCCGGCCCCTTGTCCGACCGGCTCGGCCGTCGTCGCCCACTGCTGGCCGGTGTCGTCGCGTACCTGCTGACCTCCATCCTGTGCGCGGTGAGCCCCACCATCGAGCTGCTGGTCGCGGCCCGGTTCGTGCAAGGCCTCGCGGGTGCGGTGGGCATCGTCATCGCCCAGGCCGCCGGCCGCGACCTCTACTCCGGTGGCCGGCTCGTCCGGTACTACGGCCGGCTGACCGTACTCGGCGGTCTCGCCGCGATCATCGGCCCCGTCATCGGAGGACAGCTCGCCTCGCTGACCGACTGGAGAGGCATCTTCCTGTTCCTCGGCGGTGTCGGCGCCGTCATCCTCGCCGCCGCCATGCTGATCTTCCGGGAGACACTGCCCGCCGACCGGCGTGTCGCCGGTGGCATCGCGCACACCGGGCGGGACTTCCGGCGGTTGCTCTCCGACCGGATGTTCGTCGGAACCGTGGTGATCACCGGCTTCGTCAACGCCGCCCTGTTCGCCTACCTCAGCGGCGCCACGTACGTGCTGCAAGGAATCTACGGGCTCTCCCCGCAGGGATACTCGTTCGCCTTCGGCCTCAACTCGCTCGGGTTCATGGTGTTCGGCTTCGTCGCCGGCAGGCTCGCCGAGTCGTGGTCGGAGAAAGGCACCCTGGTACTCGGTCTCCTGATGACGCTTGTCGGCGCGGGCGCCCTCCTCGCCACCGCCGTGCTCCAGCTGTCCCTCATCGCGATGGTCCTTTCGCTGCTCACCATGGTCAGCGGCGTGGCCGTGACCACCCCACCCGCCACCTCCCTCGCACTCGCCAGCTACCCCGACATCGCCGGTACGGCATCTTCGCTGCTGGGATGCGCCCGCTTCGCCTTCGGTGGCCTGGCAGCGCCACTGGTGGGCCTCGGCGGCGCCGACGACGCCACCCCGCTGGGACTCGTCACCGTGCTGTCAGCCGCCCTCGCTGCCACCACCTACGTCATCCTCCTACGCAACGAGGCGAGTCGCGCACCCCACCTCGCCGCCGACGGCGCGCCGTCCAGCGTGGTCAACGTCCCCGGAGGTGTGCCGGATCCCGTCTCCGCCACCCTCCTGCCATCGCGCGCCGGACAGGAAAGGACCCCGGCGTGACCGGGCCAGGCATGGCGACGCTCTTCGGCTGTCTTTCGGTCCGTCCTGGCTGAATCGGTACCAGCGGGTGCCTGGCGCCGCCCCCGTTCGCCGGGCACCCGCCCTTCCCAGAACGAGAAACAGAGGAGCAATCATGCGGATCAGCATCATCACCGGGCTCGCCCTTCCCGGAGCTGCGGCCGCCGTGGCCGTCGCCGGCGGTGTCGCGTACGCCACCGACGACGCCGGCCGCCACGAGCCTGTCGTGCAGACAAGCACTCCTGACGCGTCCGGTCAACGGCGTACCGGGCTGGGGTTGGCGATCGTACGGCAGATCGTCGAGTCCCACGGCGGGCACGCGACCGTCTTCTCCCGACCGGGCACCGGCAGCACCTTCGTCTGCTGGCTACCGGCCACCGACCGCACCGACGACGACCCGCCTCCGACGGCCTCTCCGGTGTGACGACCGAACACACCGCCTACCTGGTCCGACCGCCCACGTTGGCCACGCCGGCACCGCACTCCGCCAGGGAGGGCGCGGAGCGTGACCCTGCACGGGCCGCGCCCTCCCACTCAACGCCGAGGCCGGCGACTCAGACTCGGGTGACCCGTACCGCGTCGGCGATCACGTATCCGCTTGCGCTGCTCCAACGGCTCACACCGACCAGGTTGCGGTCGCCGGCAGCGAGGTTGAAGGTGCCGATCGAACGCCAGGCACCGCCGTTGGTGTGCTGGTCCACGTACACCGTCTGGTTTCCCGCCGCGGTGACGATCACGTACGGCGTCGCGCTGTTGTAGCCGGGGTCCGCCGGGTGCCGCACCTCGATGCGGTAGTTGCCGGACTGCGGAATGCTGACCTTGAACCATGCGGCGTCGCTCGCGGACACCGGGTTGGCGTACCGATAGTCGGCCCCGTACCGCTGTGCCGAGTAGGTCGAGGTGCCCCAGTTGGCGCTCGCGCTGAAGCGACCCGCGGTGGCGTTGTCCACGATGGTGCTGTAGGCGGGCGGGGGAGTGCTGCCGAGCCCCAGGTACTGCGCGATGCCCTGGGCGTGCCCGCGGGCGGTGGCGGTGATGAAGTCGGCCCGCTTGAGCAGGTTCGCGTCGGCAACGGTGTCGATGAACAGGTTCTCGGTGAGGACCGCCGGCATGGTGGTCTCGCGGAGTACGTGGAAGTTGGCCGTCCGCTGGCCCCGGTCGGCGACCCCGCCGATCGACCGCATGCCCGAGAGGACCCTCGAGTGCAGTGCGTTGTGCAGGTTGACGGTAGCCGAATCCGCCGTCGGGTATCGGTAGCTTTCGAAGCCGGTGCCGCCGCCCGAGTTGATGTGGACGCTTACGAACAGGTCGGCGCCCCACGCGTTGGCGTCGTCGGTGCGGTAGGTGAGGCTACGGGTGACGTCGGTCGTCCGTGACATCCGCACGTCGACGCTCCAGTTGGCCAGCAGGATGCTGCGCAGTTGCAGGGCGATGTCGAGGGTGAGTGCCTTCTCCTGCAGTCCGTTCCCGACCGCGCCGGGGTCGGTGCCGCCGTGCCCCGGGTCGATGTAGACGCGGGGGATCGCGGCCCGGGCCTGGCCGGCGACGACGGGCGCGAACACGGCGCCGGCCGCGGCGGCCAACAGGGTACGGCGCCGCAGGGGGGTGTTGCTGAGCATGGGTGCCTCTCGGATAGAGGGGTGGGCAACGGGGGAGTGCGAGGCGCCCACCACGGCGCCGGTCTGGCGCTGTCTGCCTCCGCCCGGCGAACCTCGCGTACGTGAGCATGCGCGATGACGCCACGTCGTTGAGGGGCCGCGTCTAGCGGTGGCATGCGCGCCTGGCCGACACGGCGGCAACCTCAGCTGCCGCCGCCGGCAATGCGCGTGGAGTCCACGGAAGCCTCACGGCGGAGACTGTAACCAGCGTCGATCTATCCGGGAAGGACGTTTACGTGTTCGTATCCTGATCTTGAAAGGCGCCCATTTGGGCTCGCAGACATGCTCGCCGCCGGTGGTCGTCCAGGTGTCCACGTCAGGTCCGAGTCCCCCACCCCGCGATCAGGTTTCCAGGAGTGGCCGGTGCAGGCCGGTCGCGGCGACGGCGGCGCCGGCCAGGCCGGCGGCGGTGCAGGCGAGCACGCCCGCCGCCCCGGCGCCGGCGGCGAGCGCACCGGCGGCGCTCGGGATGAGCACCTGGCCGAGCCGGTTGCCGGTGAGGCGCAGGGACATCGCCCGGCCGCGCAGCCCGGGCGGCGCGGCCTCGGCCAGGAACGACATGGTCAGCGGTTGCCCGGCGCCCAGGCCCAACCCGGAGACCGTGACCACCACGGCCATCGCCCACAGCGGCAGGGGCGGCAGCAGCAGACCGAGACCGACGGCGGAGATCGCGACGGTGCCGACGAGCAGCCGGCGCCGACCGACGGCGGCGACCAGTCGGCCGAGCAGCAGCCGCGAGGCCATCGACGCGACCGCCCGTAACCCCAGCAGCACGCCGATGGTGCCGGCGGCGATGCCCCGCTCGGCGCCGAGGGCGGGCAGGTAGACCAGGGTGATGTCGACCGCCGCCAGGACGACGCAACTGACCGCGAGGGCACGCACCAGACCCGGCTGGCGGAGCAGGCCGCCCAGCCCACCGGCGGCCGGCCCCGCGGCCTGCCGGTGGTGCGCTGACGGGCGGAGGAACGCGGCGGCGACCAGCAGGGGCAGGGTGAGCGCGGTGGCGCCGAGGAAGATCGCCCCGGTGTCCGGGATCGGGCGGTCACCGCCGAAGGCCACGATGAGGCCGGGACCGAACGCCTGGCCGAGCGAGGCGGCGAAGGTGTAGTAGCCGAACGCCGTGTCGTACCGGTCCGCCGCCGTGCGGTTGGCGACCAGCGCCTGTTGGCCGACCACCGCGAAGAGGTGGCCGGTGCCGAGGACCATGCTGGCCACGACCAGGCCGGCGACCGAGTCGGCGAACAGCACGAAGCAGGCGCCGGCGGCGGCGAGCAGACCCGAGCCGGCCAGCACGATCCGGCGTTCGCCGAACCGGTCGACCGCCTGACCGGAGGGGACCGCGAGCACCAGCGGCACGACGGCGAAGCTGGCCCCGAGTACGCCGAGCCAGGCCGCCGGCACGTCCAGGTCCAGCGCCCGGTACGCGGACGCCGGGCGCAGCATGAAGGTGACCGCCTGCACCACGACGGTGTGGGCGAGCAGCAGGCCCGTCTGGGTACGCACGGGGACCCCGGTCAGCCCGGGGTCCCCATGAACCGCGGTGGGCACTCCACTCAGTCGGCCTTCACCGCGAGCACCGGGCAGGGCACCCGGAGCAGGATCTCCTGTGCGGTCGAACCCATGATCAGCTTGCCCACCGGGGTGCGGTGCCGGATGCCGATCACCACCAGCGAGATCTCCTCCGTATCGACGATCTCCGCGATCTCCTCGGCCGCGTCCCGCCCGCGCATCAGCTGGCGGACAGTGTGCGGCACCCCCTCGGCGGTCAACTCCCGCACCACCCGGGCCAGGTCGTCCTCCTGGGCGAAGCGCGGGTCGACGTAGGCGTCGCCGCGTGACGTGTTCACCACCAGCACCGGCTCGTCGCGGAACCGGGCCTGCTCCACGGCGGCCCGCAGGGCCGCCTCACCCAGGGCCGAGGGGACGTACCCCACCAGCACCGTCATCGGGCCACCAGCCTTTCCCGAACAGGTCGAACGACGAAGCGGCCGAGCACCGGCCAGAGCAGCACCACCAGGACCACGGCGTAGATCGTCCAGGAGACCCAGCCGCCGATGAGGCCGTGCAGCTCGCCGCCGGAGAGCTGCAACGCCCGCCGGCCCTGCAACTCGGCGCGCGGGCCGAGGATCACCCCGACGATCAGCGGCAGGATCGGCAGCCCGAAGCGACGCATGCCGAAGCCGAGCAGGCCGAGGGTGAGCAGCAGGAACAGGTCGAACGGCTGGGCGTTGACGGCGTACGCGCCCATCGAGGCGAAGAAGAGGATCCCGGCGTAGAGGTACGGGCGGGGGATCCGCAGCAGCCGCGCCCAGGCGGGCGCGAGCGGCAGGTTGAGCACCAGCAGCAGCAGGTTGCCCACGAAGAGGCTGGCGATCAACGTCCACACCAGGCCCGATTCCCGCTCGAAGAGCAGCGGGCCGGGCTGGATGCCGTACTGCTGGAAGGCGGCCAGCATCACCGCGGCGGTGGCGTTGGTGGGCAGGCCGATGGCCAGCATCGGCACCAGCGTGCCGGCGGCGGAGGCGTTGTTGGCCGCCTCCGGCCCGGCGACGCCCTCGATCGCGCCCCGGCCGAACTCCTCCGGGTGCCTCGTCAGCTTCTTCTCGGTGGCGTACGACAGGAATGTCGGGATCTCCGCCCCGCCGGCCGGCAGCGCGCCGAACGGGAACCCGTAGGCGGTGCCGCGCAGCCACGGCTTCCAGGACCGTTTCCAGTCCTGCTTCCCCATCCACGGCCGTCCGACCGGGATCACCTCGGCGGCGCGGCGGCGCAGGTGCGCGGCGATCCAGAGCGCCTCGCCGACGGCGAAGATGCCGACCGCCACCACGACCACGTCGATGCCGTCGGCGAGCTGCGGAATCCCCAGGGTGAGCCGCTGCTGACCGCTGACCGCGTCGATCCCGACGGTGCCGATGACCAGGCCGATCAGCAGCGAGGCGAAGCCGCGTACCCGGGACGCGCCGAGCACCGCGGTGACCGCCACGAACGACAGCAGCATCAGCGCGAAGTAGTCGGGCGCGCCGAGGCTGATCGCGAACTGCACGACCGGCGGGGTCACCACCACCAGCAGCAGGGTGGCGATGGTGCCGGCGACGAACGAGCCGATCGCGGCGGTGGCGAGAGCCTGCGCGGCCCGGCCCGCCTTCGCCATCTTGTTGCCCTCGATCGCGGTGATCACGGAGGACGACTCGCCCGGGGTGTTCAACAGGATCGAGGTGGTCGAGCCGCCGTACATGCCGCCGTAGAAGATGCCGGCGAACATGATGAACGCCTGGGTGGGCTCCATCCCGTAGGTGACCGGCAGCAGCAGCGCCACCGTCATCGCCGGGCCGATCCCGGGCAGCACGCCGACGGCGGTGCCGATGGTGACCCCGAGCAGCGCGATCAGCAGGTTCATCGGGGTCACCACGTTGGCGAACCCGTCGAGCAGGTTTCCGAGGTTGTCCATCACAGGATCCCTTGCAGCACGCCCGCGGGCAGGTTCACGCCGAGCCCGATGGCGAACGTGTAGAAGGTGATCAACGACAGCGCGACGGAGATCAGCAGGTTGCGCACGTGGTGCCGGTTGCCCAGCGCGAACGCCGAACCCCAGAACAGCAGCGTCCCGCTGATCACCCAGCCCAGCCGGTCGATGAGCACCGCGTTGACTCCGAACGCGCCGATGAGCAGCAGCACCGTCCGCCAGTCGATCGGCGTGGTCAGGTCGACGTCCTCGCCGGCCTCCGGCTCCCCGGCGCCGCCACGGGCCACGTCCACCGCGTAGATGGCGGCGACGATCAGCAGCAGCACCCCGAGCAGGATCGGCATCGGCTTCGGGCCGATCGGGTCGGCGGTGCTGATCGCGTGCCCGGTGCGGGCCGCGTCGACGAGGACCAGCGCGCCGACGAGGGCGAGGAAGGCGCAGACCGCGTACTGGGCCCGGTCGCGGCGCGGCGTCGCCGCCGGTCCCGCCTCGACCTCCGCGTCGGCCGGGGCGGGACCGCCCGGCACGGCCGAGGGCTCCGCCGGCCCGACCGGCGTACGCGCCGCGCCCAGCCGGCCCGCCGCGGGCACGGGCGCCACGTCCGGGCCGGGAACCGTCGGCGTCCCGCCCGCCGTGGCCGGGTCCGGACCGGTCGGCTGGCCCGGCACCGGCGCGGTGACCGGTCCGTCGGCGGCGCCCGGGCGGGACGGCGGGTCGCCGCCCCGCTCCGGTCGGGTGGTCATGCCGGTCACGCCAGTCCGAGCTGCGCGAGCAGGTCCGCCACCGACTTGTCCTGCTCGGTGAGGAAGGTGGCGAACTGGTCGCCGGTGACGAAGGCGTCGGTCCAGCCCCGCTTGGTCAGCTCGGCCTTCCACTCGTCCGATTCGTGCATCTTCGTCAGCGCGTCGATCCAGACCTTCTTGTCGGCGTCGCTGATGCCGGGCGGCGCGACGATGCCCCGCCAGTTGGTGAAGACGAGGTCGATGCCGGACGACTTCAGCGTCGGCACGTCCTTGAGCGCGTCGATCGGGGCCGCGCTGGTGACCGCGAGGACCCGGATCTGACCGGCCTCGACCTGGTCGAGGAACTCGCCGAAGCCGCTGGCGCCGAAGGCGACCTTGCCGCCGAGCACGGCCGGCAGCAGCTCGCCGCCGCCGTCGTACGAGACGAAGTTGACCTGGCGGGGGTCGATGCCGACGGCCTTGGCGAGCTGCATCGGCAGCAGGTGGTCCGGGCCGCCGGGAGACGAGCCGCCGCCGACCGCGATGCCCTTGGGGTTGGCCTTCCACGCCGCGACGAGGTCGCCGATGGTCTTGTACGGCGAGTCCTTCGGCACCACGATGGCGCCGGCCTCCTCGATCATCTTGGCCAGCGGGGTGGTCTGGGTGAGCGTCGCCGACGACTTCGAGGTGTACGAGGCACCGACCACGCCCAGCCCCATCTGCATGGCGAGCTTGCCGTTGCCCTTCTCGTTCACCATGCGCTGCAGGCCGACGGTGCCGCCCGCGCCCGGCAGGTTGAAGACCTGCACCCCGGTGGCGATCTTGGCGTCCTCCATCACCTTGGCCGCGGTGCGAGCGGTGGTGTCGTACCCGCCGCCGGGAGTGTTCGGCACCATGATCCGCAGTCCGGTGGCGGGTCCACCGTCGCCGCCGGACCCGCCCTCGTTCTTGTCCGCGGTGGCACCGCAGGCGCCCAGCGCCAGCGCCGTGGCGACCGCGGCGCCCATGACCAGCAGTTTTCTCCGAGTTGCCATCATGTTTCTCTTCCGTTTCGAAGGAGTCCGGCGGCAAGATGATGGCCCCCGGGCGAACCCCACGTCTGCGTTCTGTCACCAGCGGAAGTTGAGGTCTTTGTGGTCACGGTCACCCCCCGCCGTACGTTGGCCGGGCAGTTGCTCGTGCTCCAGCTCGCGATCATCGTGGTCGTGCTGGTGGCGGTGGCCGCCGTCTCGCTGGCCCAGTCCGCCGCCACCTTCAACCGGGTGGAGGGGCGGCGGGTGGCCGCCCTCGGCGAGCAGCTCGCCGGCAACCGGCTGCTGCGCGAGCGGATCAACCAGCCGGCGCCGGCGGAACTCGTCGCCCCGCTGGTGCAGAACGCGCTGACCCAGTCCGGCGTGACCTCGGTGACCGTGGCCGACGCCCGGGGCCGGGTGGTCAGCTCCACCGACCCGACGCTGGTGGGCAGCCCGCTCGTGCTCGGCGACCCCGCGGTGGCACGGGGCCGGAGCTGGTCCGGCGAGCTGGCGGTCGGCGACTCGCGGGAGCTGGTCGCCCAGGTGCCGGTGCTCGGCGACCGCAAGGACAACCTCGGGCGGCATCTCGGCGTGGTGATGATCGGGGAGGCGTCGCCCGGATGGTCCCAGCGCCTGGTGGGCGCCTCGTCGTACCTCTTCACCTACCTGGGCATTGCCAGCCTGCTCGGGGTCGTCGGCTCCTGGCTCCTGGCCCGCCGGATCAAGCGACAGACCCTGGGCCTGGAGCCCCGGGAGATCGCCGGCCTGGCCGAGCACCGGGAGGCGCTGCTGCACGGCATCGCCGAGGGGGTGATCGCGCTGGACCCGCAGCAGCGAGTCACCCTGGTCAACGCGGTCGGCCGGCGGCTGCTCGACCTGCCCGAGCACTGCCTCGGCCGCACCCTCGCCGACCTGAGGATCTCCGGCCGGCTGCGCGACGTGCTGGCCGGCGCCGACCACGAGCCGCAGGCCCGGGACGAGGTGGTGGTGCGCGCCGGCCGGGTGCTGGTGATGAACCGGATGACGGTCAGCAAGGACGGCCGTCGGCTCGGTTCGGTGACCACCCTGCGGGACCGCACCGAACTGGCCCGCCTGGAGCAGGAGATCGGCTCCTTCCGCAGCACCACCGAGCTGCTGCGCGCCCAGACCCACGAGTTCGCCAACCAGCTGCACACCATCTCCGGGCTGATCCAGATCGGCGAGCACGACGAGGTGGTCCGGTACGTCGACGCGCTGAGCCGGCACCGGGCCTCCCTCGACCTCACCGTCACCAGCCGGATCCAGGACACGGCGGTGGCGGCCCTGCTGATGGCGAAGTCGGCGCTGGCCGCCGAGCGCCGGGTGGAGCTGCGGATCTCCGAGCGGACCGGCCTCGACCGGTTGGAGCCGGCGGTCGCCGCGGACGTCGCGACGGTCCTGGGCAACCTGGTCGACAACGCCGTGGAGGCCGTCGCCGGCGGCCGGGAGACCCGGACCCCGGTGCCGTCCGGCAGCCCGGACGGCGCCGGAGCGGACGGCGGCGACGTCCCGGACGGGCCGGCCTGGGTGGAGGTCGAACTACGCCAGGACGCCTCCTCGGTGGAGATCGTGGTCCGCGACTCCGGCCCGGGGGTGGCCCCGCAACTGGCCCAGGAGGTCTTCACGCACGGGTTCACCACCAAGGCGGCGCGCGGTGGCGAACGGGGCATCGGACTGGCGCTCACCCGGCTGGTCTGCCACCGCCGTGGCGGCGAGGTGGCGGTGGCGAACACCGAGGAGGGTGCGATGTTCACGGCCCGGATGTCGGTGACCGGGGCAGTGGAGGCGAGCCGGTGATCGACGTACTGGTGGTCGACGACGACTTCATGGTGGCCCGGATCCACCGCGGTTTCGTCGAGCGTATCGACGGCTTCCGGGTGGTGGGCACGGCCAGCACGGGCGAGGAGGCGATCGCCGCCGTCGACGAGTTCCGCCCCGACCTGGTGCTGCTCGACCTCTACCTGCCGGACATGTTCGGCCTGGACGTGGTGACCCGGCTGCGGGCCGCCCGGCACGACTGCGACGTGCTGGTGATCAGCGCGGCCCGGGAGGCCGAGGCGGTGCGTCGGGCCGTCCGTTACGGCGCGGTCAACTACCTGCTCAAGCCGTTCGGCTTCGACGAGCTGCGGACCCGGCTGGAGCAGTACGCCGCCCGGCGCAACTCGCTGCGCGCCACCGTGGTCAGCGACCAGACCGACGTGGACCGGGTGCTGTCCCGCAGCGGCGCGCACATCGCCACCTCCGCGCTGCCCCGGGGCCTCAGTGGGGAGACCGCCGAGCTGGTGGAGCGCGCCCTGCGGGGGCACTCCGGGACGCTCTCCGCCGCCGAGTGCGCCAACGCGGTGGGCATCTCCCGGGTCAGCGCCCGTCGCTACCTGGAACACTTCGCCGACACCGGACGGGCGGAGGTCAGCCTCCGGTACGGCTCCGCCGGCCGCCCGGAGCGTCGCTACATCTGGGTCTCCTGACGACCGACGGCTCGGAGCCGCAGACACCTGGCGCCCCCGGGGACGCGCCTGGCGTGCTCGCCGCGATCGTCCCAGGACGATGCCGACATCTGGCCCTTCCTCCCGGGAAGGACGTTTTCCTCTCTCCCAACGCTCTGTCCGGAACATCGGCATTATGTGCTGATATGAGGAGAATGTCGGCTGCGGCTGTACTGGTGATCGCTGTTCTGGCGTCCGGCTGCGACGCGCCGGAGAGGAAGCCGACAAGCGAACCGCCGCCCAGCTCCGCCGCCGCCAGCCCCAAACCCCGAAATTCACTCACCGTGGTGGCGGCCGGTGACCTGCTCGTACACCCCGCGCTCACCGAGCAGGCAGCCGCCGATGCGCGCCGAGCCGGACGCGACGGCCACGACTTCACCCAGGTGCTCGCCGCGGTCCGCGCCCGCGTGAGCGCCGCCGATCTGGCCATCTGCCACATGGAGACGCCTCTCGCCGAGCCAACCGGCCCGTTCACCGGCTGGCCCAACTTCAGCGTGCCTCCGGCACTGGCCGACGCCGCCGCATGGGCAGGCTTCGACACCTGTTCCACCGCCTCCAACCACTCTCTGGACACCGGGGTCGAGGGCATCGCCCGTACTCTCGACAACCTCGACCGGGTGGGCCTGCGGCACACGGGCACGGCCCGGACCGCGGCGGAGAGCCAACGCCCGAACGTCATGGACGTGGGCGGCGTCAAGATCGGACAACTCTCGTACACCTTGAGCTTCAACGACATCCCGCTGCCACCGGGACGACCGTGGGCGGCCAACCTGATCGACGCGGACGCCATCCTCGCCGAAGCGCGGCGGGCCCGCGTCGCCGGCGCGGAGATCGTCATCCTGTCGATGCACTGGGGCACCGAGTACCAGAACGAACCGAACGCCGACCAGGTCGACCTCGCGATCCGGCTGCTGTCCTCGCCCGACATCGACCTGATCGTCGGCCACCATGCGCACGTGGTGCAGCCCTTCGAGAAGGTCGGCGCGAAATGGGTCGCCTACGGCATGGGTAACCTGACCACCCGGTTCGGTGACGGTTCGGCGGAAAACACTCAGGACGCGGTCGTGCCGGAGTTCACCTTCACCCGCACCCCGTCCGGTGGGTGGGAGGTCACCGGCGTGACCGTGCTGCCAACCTGGATGGAGTACCGACCGCGGGCCCGCGTCGTCGACCTGACCGCCGCCCTGAGCGACCCGGTGGTGCCCGCCCCGCGTCGAGCGCACTACGCCGCGATCGCACGGCGGATCAACGGATACGTCGACTTACGGGATGCCTTCTCCGCCGGGCTGCGGATGCCGCACCAATGATCGAGCCGGATGCGCCTGACGAGTGGCTCTGGGCGCCTTTCGAGTACGCGGTCAGCCACGCACACCCGCCTGACCGGACCAGCCGGGTACCACGGAAGGCCGTAGGCCCGCTGCGGCAGGCTCGCCGGTCATGGTGGTGTTTGTCGATATCCTGTCCAGATGCGCCCTTCCCGTGCGAGCCTCGGACCGCTGCTGCTACTTGCCCTCGCCGCCTGCTCGGGTCCCGAAACGGCCGCGACCGCGCCTTCCTCGTCGCCGGCCGCGCCGCCCCGGCCCGGGCGGCTGGTGTCGAGCGCCCACCCGTACACCGCCGACGGCCCTGCCAGGCCCACGGACTACGGCGCTCCTGGTACAGCGCACGCGAAAATCATGCGTGAGCTGCAACAACAGGTGCTGAATCAGGCCGGCGCGCCCGCGCACACGTCTGTGACCTGCGACAAGAAGTTCATCACCGGCAGCGTGACGGCGAGGTGCACGGTGAAGTTCGACGACCTCGCGGTGCCGATGGACGTGACCGCCTCGATCGCCGACCAGTACCTGACCTGGTCCGCCACCGCCTCGGTCGGCGTGCTGTCCCGGATGAACGTGGACTGGCTGTGGAACAGCGAAGCATTCAACAACAACGCCCGGCTGGGCACCGCGATGTGCGACGCCGCGATGCCCGACCAGGCGGTGTTCCCCTTCGGCACGACGCCGTTCTTCTGCTGGTACACCAATGCGGAAGGCAGCGTCGTGGAGAAGCAGGTGTCGGTCGGTCGGCGGGGCATCACCTTCGAGAAGGCCTGACCGAGCCATGAGAAGGCACTGCGCCGGCCACTTGTCCTGATCCCCGCTCTGCGCGGACACGCCCTGCTCGACCTCTGCCTCCGGCCGGCGCTGTGGCGCTCCGCCGTGGTGTCAGGACTTCCGATTCCGCGCCATCACGGGCGTGGTCCGGCGACCGTCCGACGGCGCCAGGCCTCCGTGGGAGCGTGCCCGGCCCACCAAGTAGTGCCGACGTGAGTCAGGTTCGCCCCCGCCGGGGCATATCACCTCGACGGATGTGAACCGGACGGGCACCCCCCGTATCGGGTCAACCCGACGGCTCTGCTGTAATCATCAGGCTTCGTACGCAGAGCGAGCATTCGGCTCCGATGCGTTCGTCAATTGTCACATTCATGCAACGTAGCCGCCCCTTGACCCTCGCCCGGGCGCCGGGAAGCATCGATGAAGCGGCGTCCCGGGCCGTGGGGAGATACCCGGACCAGCCAAGGAGGACCATGTCGGTCAGCCCCGCCTCGTCGCGCGCCGGATGGCATACGTCCCAGCCCGCTGTTCCCGGTCGGCCCCCCGGCGGCCAGCGTCGCCCCGCCAACACGGCCGCCCCGATGCTCACGGTGACGCTGAACATCCCGCTGGCCTGCGAGGAGTCGCTGACCCCACCCGCCCGTCGGCTGCTGGAGGCCGCCCGGGAGATGCTCGAACGCGGAGAGGGCACCATCACGGCCGCCACCGTGGAGCGGCGGCCCGACGCCGTGCCGGCCGGGCGGTCGCCGTCCCGCCCGGCCACCGCCCCCACGATCCCCGCCCTGCACATCCTCGCCTCGTCCCGCTCCGTGCTGCGCGACGGCGAGCCGTTGCCGCTGACCCGGCTGGAGTTCGACCTGCTGCTGCACCTGGTCGCCCACCCTCGCCGGGTGTTCACCCGGTTGCAGCTGCTCAACGCGGTGTGGGGCTACGAGCACGCCGGGGTGCGCACGGTCGACGTGCACGTCCGCCGCCTGCGCGGCAAGGTCGGTGTCGACGTCCCGTTGGTCACCACCGTCTACGGCGTCGGCTACCGGCTGGCCGACGACGCCCGCGTCACCATCGACCGCAGCGGCTGACCTCGCGCCCGGAGTGGCCCGTTCGCGGGGGGAGTCGCGCCGGTGCGACCGGGCGGTGACCGCCCGGCCCCCACCCCGCAGCCGGCCGGCCCGTGGGACCGCCGGCCCACGGGGCACGATGGTCGGATGCGGATCCGTCCCATCACCCCGGACCGGTTGATCACCGAGCTGACCGAGCGGCTCGCCGGCACCGTGAGCGCCGGGCGGCTGCGCGTGGCCGTCGACGGCCCGCCCGCCGCCGGCCCGGACGCGCTGGCCGCCGCGCTGGTCGACCCGCTGCGCGCGCTCGGCCGGCCCGTGCTGCACGTGCGCGCCGACGACTTCCTCCGCCCCGCCTCCGTCCGCCTTGAGCACGGCCGGACCAACCCCGACGCGTACTACGAGGGGTGGGTCGACGAGGCGGGGCTGCGCCGGGAGGTGCTCGACCCGGCCGGGCCGGACGGCTCCGGGCGGGTACTGCCCTCGCTCTGGGACGCCCGCGCCGACCGGGCCAGCCGCGCCGCGTACGTCGACCTGCCACCCGGGGGCGTCCTGCTGGTCAGCGGGGCGCTGCTGCTCGGCGGGGGCCTGCCCTTCGACGTCACGGTCCACCTGGCGCTCTCCCCGGCGGCCCTGACCCGGCGCACCGACCCGGCGCTGCGGTGGACGCTGCCCGCCTTCGCCCGGTACGCCGACGAGGTGGCCCCGGCCTCGTTCGCCGACGTCGTGGTGCGCGCCGACGACCCCCGACACCCGGCGCTGGTGGAGTCCGCGGTGTCCTCCTGACCGCCGCGACGTCCGGAAAAGTGGCCGGTTTGATCGTCGGCGGGCCGGGGTATTCGGCCGGCTCACAGAGCACGGGTGATCCACCCGCGCGCAGAAGACCACGGCCCGGGCGCACGCACCGGCGCCCCGACGGACCTTGAGGCCCAGAAAGGCAGGCAGCAATGCTCGTCCACGACAAGGTCGGTACGGGCCGATCCCAGGCGGAGATCGACCAGATCCGGCGCTCCCTGCAGGCCCGCTACGACGAGCTGTCCGCGGAGTACGAGCAGGCGGTGCTGCAGAGCCAGGTGCTGCGGCTGGTGGAGGTCGGCGACACCGCCGGCGACGACCAGGCCGACAGCGGCACCAAGACGGCCGAACGGGACACCGCGCAGTCCCTGCTGCGGACCATCCTCGACCGCCGCGCCCAGTACGAGCACGCCCTCACCAGGCTGGAGGAGGGTACCTACGGCTTCTGCGAGGGCTGCTCCGCGGCCATCCCGGTCGAGCGGCTGGAGATCTTCCCCTCCGCCACCACCTGCGTGCAGTGCAAGCAGAACCGGGAGCGCCGGGCGGCCTGACGCGAGCGGTTGCCGGTCGGTCCGGGACGCGGTGGACTCCACCCATGGGTGAGATCAAGGTGGGCACCGCCTCCTGGACCGACCGCACGCTGCTGGACTCCGGCTGGTACCCGCAGACCGCCGACACCCCGGAGAAGCGGCTGGCGTACTACGCCCGGCAGTTCCCGCTCGTCGAGGTGGACGCCACCTACTACTCGCCGCCCGCCGAGCGGACGGCGCGGCTGTGGGCCGAGCGCACCCCGGCCGGCTTCACCTTCAACGTCAAGGCGTTCAGCATGCTCACCGGGCACCCGACCCGGGTCGACGCCCTCTATAAGGATCTCCGGCCCGACACGGAGAAGAAGAACCTCTACCCGGACGACCTGCCGCCGCAGGCGTACGAGGAGGTCTGGACGCGGTTCCTCAGCGCGCTGGACCCGCTGGTCGAGGCGGGCCGGCTCGGCGCGCTGCTGTTCCAGTTCCCGCCCTGGTTCACCATCCGCCGGGACAACAAGCAGTACCTCCTGGAGGTGGCGAAGCGCTGCGCCCCGCTGCGCCCGGTCTACGAGTTCCGGCACGCCTCCTGGTTCGCCGGCGACAACGCCGACGAGACGCTCGCCTTCCTGCGCCAGCACCGGCTGGCGTACGTCTGCGTGGACATGCCGCAGGGGCACCGCTCGTCGGTGCCGCCGGTGCTGGCCGCCACCGCGGACCTGGCGGTGGTCCGCTTCCACGGGCACAGCGACAAGTGGACCAGCAAGGACATCCACGAGAAGTTCGGCTACCGCTACTCCGACCGGGAGCTGCGCGACTGGGCGCCGAAGCTGCGCGAGCTGGCCGACTCCACCGAGCAGACCCACGTTCTCCTGAACAACTGCTACCGCGACTATGCGCAGACCAACGCCGCCACCCTCGCCGGGCTGCTCGACGCCGGCTGAGCCGCGCCCCGGTCTCATCCCGTCCGGGTGAGGCCCGCTCACCCCGCCGCCGCGCAGCATGGACGGTGCGTGCGGTCGACCGCGACCGCGGAACCGACACCACGGAGGTGGCTGGAGATGACGGTTCGGGTGGTACCGGATCGACGACGCGGCGCCGTGCTGCACGTCGTCGGGTCGTCCGGCGACGCCCGGTGGGTGCCGCGCGCCGACCGGGTCAGGCCGACCCGGCAGCCGCGCGGCCCGGTGGGGCCGCCGCGACGTGACGACGACCGACGGTGGGAGACCGACGTACGGGGGTGGGGAGATGGCTGAGCAGTTGCAGTCGGCAATCGAGTCCTCGATGCAGAAGACCAACGAGATGTTGCGGGACATCGAGCAGGCCTACGGCTGGCCGAAGGAGCAACGCAACCAGTCCTACTGCGCGATGCGCACGGTGCTGCACCTGTTGCGCGACCGGATGCCGGTGCAGGAGAGCGTGGAGTTCGCCGCGCAGTTGCCGGTGGTGGTGCGGGGGATCTACTTCGACGGCTGGAAGCCGATGGACGTGCCGGTCAAGCTGAACCGGGACGACTTCCTGCTGGAGGTCCGGCAGCGCTTTCCGTACGACGTCGAGGGCGGCCCGGAGCGGGTGGTGCAGGTGGTGCTGGACACCCTGCGCCGGCACGTGACCCAGGGCGAGTGGCAGGACGTGAAGGACACCATGCCCAAGGACATGGCCCGGATGATTCCCTGACCGGCGCGCCGACGAGGGCTCGCTCCACCGGCGTGGGGCGGGCCGCTCGCGCGTTCCGGCGGAGGCGTTGTCCACCTCGACCGTGGTGCCGAGCAGGATCGTCGTGGCAGCCCTACCAGAGGTCGAAGTGGAAGACCTCGAAGGCGGCGCCGTAGCGGACGCCGAGCCGGGCGCCGGCGGGCCGACCCAGCCCCTCGAGGAACTCCTCGGCGTCGAAGCTGCCGTCGCCCAGCCCGGCCAGGTACGCGTCGTGCGCCCGCAGCGAGGCGAGTCCCCGGTCGAAGGTGTCGGTGACGTCCACCCCGTGGGCGGCGAGCGGGGAGGAGGCCGCCCACACCTGGCGCACCCCGCCCCACGGTTCGACGCCGTCGGCGAGCTGCTCCGGGAAGACCCAGCGGTTGCCGGCGTCACGGACGGCGTCCAGCACCGCCCGCCCGGTGGCGATGTGGTCGGCCTGGTTCAGCGCGTACGCCCCGTCCCAGGTGTCGCGGAAGTTGTTGGTGATGACGATTTCGGGGCGATGCCGGCGCACCACCGCGGCCAGCTCGCGGCGCAGCGGCACGCCGTACTCCAGGATACCGTCGGGCAGGCCGAGGAACTCCACCGTGTCCACCCCGACCAGCGCGGCGGAGGCCCGCTGCTCCTGCTCGCGCACCTGGCGGGCCTGCGCCGGTGGCATCCCGTCGATGCCCGCCTCGCCGCTGGTGACCAGGCAGTAGACGACGTGCTTGCCCTGCGCCGTCCAGCGCGCGACCGCGGCGGCGGCGCCGAACTCCAGGTCGTCGGGGTGCGCCACGATCGCCAGCGCGCGCTGCCACTGCTCGGTCACGGGCTCCAGCGGCCCCGGCCCCTCGGTCATCGCCACCTCCTCGTCGGCCTGACCATCCTGGCACCGGCGGTGCCGGTCCGCTGCGGCACCCGCCGCCCGCGTGGGTGAACGCCTACCTCGACCGTCCTGCCGTACCGCCGAACTGGCCGCCCACCCGGCACGGCGAACCGCCGGTGTGAGCGGGAAAGGGCGTCTACGGTGTGGTTAGAGAAGATCGGGCGTGGGGTACCACCCGCTGCACGACGGACCCCGGCGCACGGCGGGGCGGCACATCCGAGGGAGCACCGATGGCACTCAACGACGACGACATGCAGACCACCGGCGGCGGCGGCCTCGAGGGTCCGGCCGACGGCGGCGCGACCCCCGGCCAGCAGGACGGTGGCGCCGACGGCAGTGCCGACCGCGGTGCCGACAAGGGTGCGGACCGGGGCGCGGACCGGGGCGCGGACAAGGGTGCGGACCGGGGCGCGGACAAGGGCGCGGACCGGGGCGCCGACAAGGGCGCGGAGGGCCCGGCGGACGGCGGTGCCACCCCCGGCCAGCAGGACGGCGGCGCCGACGGCGGGGCGGAGGGCCCGGCCGACGGTGGTGCCACCCCCGGCCAGCAGGACGGCGGCGCCGACGGCAGCGCCTCCTGACGGATCGCCGTGACCCACATCGTCCCGCCGGGCGGCCACGGCCGCCCGGCGGTTCCGTCCGCACCCACGACCGCGCTGACCCGCTGCGTGTCGGTCGAGCCGGCGAAGTTCGCCGCCGCCCACTGGGGGCACACGCCGCTGCTGTCCCGCGCCGACGAGCTGCCCAACCCCGCCGGGTTCGCCGACCTGCTCAGCCCCGCCGACGCCGACGAGCTGCTCAGCCGGCGCGGCCTGCGTACCCCGTTCCTGCGCATCGCCAAGGACGGCCAACTCGTCCCGGCGGCGCGCTTCACCGGCGGCGGCGGCGCCGGGGCCGAGATCGGCGACCAGGTCCTCGACGAGCGGGTCCTGGAGCTGTACGCCGGCGGCGCCACCCTGGTGCTGCAGGGCCTGCACCGCACCTGGCCGGCCCTGATCGACTTCGCCCGCGACCTCGGCGTCGCGGTCGGGCAGCCGCTGCAGGTCAACGCCTACCTGACCCCCGCCGGAAACCAGGGCTTCGCCACCCACTACGACACCCACGACGTCTTCGTCCTCCAGGTCGACGGCCGCAAGCACTGGCGGATCCACCCGCCGGTGCTGCCCGACCCGCTGGAGAAGCAGACCTGGGGCGGGCGGGCCGACGAGGTCGCCGCCACCGCCGACGGGCCGCCCGCGCTCGACGTGGTGCTCGGCCCCGGCGACGCGCTCTACCTGCCCCGCGGCTGGCTGCACAGCGCGCAGGCGCAGGAATCCAGCTCGCTGCACCTGACCGTCGGCGTCCGGGCACTGACCCGGTACGCCCTGGTCGAGGAGCTGATCGCCCTGGCGGCCGAGGACCAGCGGCTCCGCGCCACGCTGCCGTTCGGCACCGACGTGGCCGACCCGGACGCGATCGAGCCGGAGCTGACCGAGACCGTCGAGGCGCTGCGGGACTGGCTGCTGCGGGCCGACCCGGCGGCGGTGGCCGCCCGGCTGCGCCAGCGCGCCTGGCCGGCCGCCCGGCCGGCGCCGATCCGGCCGCTGGTCCAGGCAGCCGCGCTGGCGGCGCTGGACGTCGACACCCCGCTCGCCCCGCGCCCCGGCCTGCGCTGGCAGCTCGCCCCGCAGGGCGACCGGGTGGCGCTGCGCCTGTTCGACCGCACCATCACCCTGCCCGCGTCGTGCGCGCCGGCGGTGCGCGCCCTGCTCACGGGCGAGGCCACCCGGGTCGGCGACCTGCCGGGCCTCGACGACGACGCCGACCGGGTCACCCTGGCCCGCCGCCTGCTCCGGGAGGCCGTCGTCGTCCCGGCCTGACGCCGCGCCCCGCCCGCGGGACGGACACCCGGCCTGCCCGCTGACGTCCACGCCACCGGCGCGGGGTCAGCGGGCGAGGGTCAGCAGCAGGACCGTGGTGAGCAGGCCGGCACCGATGACCACGGCGACCGGGCGGGGGCCGAGCACCGCGTGCCGGCGGTCGGCCAGGGCCTTCGCCGGCACCAGGCCGACCAGCGGGCCCAGCAGGGTCACCACCAGCGCCAGCACGGGCAGCCCGACCGCGAGTTCGCCGCCGTACCGGTCGCCGGCCGCCCGGGCCGCGCCGCCCAGGGCGTACGCGACCACGGCGCCGGCCACGCCGCAGAGCGCCAGCAGCGGGTTCACCGAGCCCGGCAGGTCACCGGGCTGGCGGGTGCGGTTCAGCAGGTCGCGTACGCCGTCCAGCAGCGTCACCGGGTCCGCCGTGGCGCCCGGCGCCGGGGCCGGGGGCCCGCCCGCCCGACGGCCGCCCCCGCCGAGCCGGCCGCGTAGCTGCTGCCACAGGTGGGCGACCTCGGCGTCCACCCGCTCCTGCAGCTCCCGCGCCGCCACCGCCTCCCGCTCGGCGCGCGCGACCTCGGCCTCGGCCTCGGCGACCGCCCGTTCGGCGGCGGCACACTGCTGCGCGTACCAGGTGTGCGCCTCGGCCCGCTGGTCGCGCACCCGCGCCGTCAGCTCGGCCAGCCGCCGCAGCTGCGCCGCGTACGTCTCACTGGTCACCGGTTCGTTCATCGGGCCGGTCCGTAGGGGATGATCACCTGACCGGTGCGGTGCACCGCCCGGTCGAAGAACAGCCCACGCCAGGGGCGGGGATACCAGTCCGGGCCGCCGGTGCCCGGATAGAGCGACGAGCCCAGTTCGCCGCCGTGCGCGTCCAGCGCCACCCAGGCGCCGATCTGGTCCGTCCGCGCCGCCGGCCCGCCCAGGTCGGCGCGCATCCGGGCGACGCCCCGCCACCAGGCCAGCACGTGCGTACGCCGTTCCGGCCCGTCGTGCAGGATCCGGCGCAGCTCCTCCAGCCCGGTGCGCCGGCCGACCCGCGCCGCCAGCGCCCCGGCCGCCGCGTCGACCGCGAACAGCAGCAGGTAGTGCGGTACGCCCGGCGCGCCGAGCCCCTCGGCGGTCTCGGCCATCAGCTCCCCGACGGTCTCCTCGTCGTACCAGGCGGCGTCGTCGGCGAGGTCCTCGTAGAGGGAACGGGCGGCCGGGTCGGCGTCCGGGTCGAGGCAGGCGATGGAGAAGCGGGCCGTGCCGGGGCGGTGCTGGCGGGCCAGCGAGCGGGCCGCCGCGTCGAGCACCGCGCACGCCTCGTCCACCCGGGTGCCGAGCACCGCCAGGTTGCGCCCGGGGGCCCGGGGCAGCCGCAGCACCGCCGAACGGGCCTGCACGTCGATGATCTCGCCGAGCAGCGCGACCGGCGTCCGCGGGTGGCCCGCCTCCGGCGCGGTGAGCGCCCGGAAGTCCGGCGCGTCGGCGAGCCGGGGGATCGCGTCGCCGTCGAAGAGCCGGGCCGGGGCGGCGTCCTGCGGGCGCATCCGCCACAGCCGGTGCTGCAGCTCGCTCCACGTCTCCCAGTCGCTGGCCGACGGGATGCGGGCCACCTGGTTGCCCTCGGCCATGCCCGACTCGGCGTTGACGACCGCGTGGTGGCGGGGCAGCGACTGGGCGGCGTCGTTGCGTTCGGCGAGGATCCGCAGCGCCTTGGGCAGCGCGATGCGCAGCGTGAACTGGGCGACCAGGGCCGGCCGCCCCCAGAGCGCCTCGATGCCGCGCACGTCCTGTGAGGCGAGCACCAGGTGGATGCCCTGGGACCGGCCGCGCCGGGCCAGGTCCTCCAGCAGGTCGGCGGCCTCCCGGGCGACGACGTCGCGCCCGGCCAGCAGCATCTGGAACTCGTCGACCACCGCGACGATCCGCGGCCAGTGCCCCGTCGGGTCGACCGCGCGCAGCTCGGCGAGCTTGGTGACCTCGTGCTTCTTCGCGGCGTCGGCCCGCCGGCGCAGCTCCTCGGCGAGGAAGCGCAGCAGCGCCAGGCCGAACTCCCGGTCGGTGTTGACGTTGATCCCGACGAGCCGCATGTGCGGCAGCCAGCTCGGGTCGCGCCGGCCCTGGGCGAACCGGGCGAAGGAGACCCCCTCCTTGAAGTCCAGCAGGTAGAACTCCAACTCGTTGGGGGAGTAGCGGGCCGCCAGCGCGCCGATCCAGGCGAAGATCAGGTTCGTCTTGCCGGTGCCGGACGGGCCGCCGATCAGCGCGTGCGGCGGATAGTCGCCCAGGGTGAGCAGGACCGGCCGGCCGTGCGGCCCCTCGCCGATCGGGGCGGTCAGCCCGGTCGCCGAATCCTCCCGCCACATCTGCTCCGGGGGCGGGAGCAGGTCGGTGAACGGGGTCGGGGCGGGGCCGGCGTTCACCCGCGCCGCCACGTCCCGGCAGGTCTCGGTGACCAGGGCCGCGGGCGGCGGCGGGTCCGACCGGACCGGCAGCCCACCGATCCGCGCGCCGTCGGGGTCGACCGTCACCCGGGTCACCGTGGGGTCGCCGGGCAGCGACACGCCCCGGACCACCAGGTGCACCCCGCAGGCCGCCCCGGTGCGCACCACCCGGTCGAGCTGGCCGCGCTCGTGCCGGGACAGCTCGTCCCCGCCGAGCAGCACCGCCACCCGCCACGGCTCCGGCCGGCGGCCGGTCGCGGCGGCCAGCTCGCGCAGCGAGCCGTGCTCCCCGGCCAGCACCGTCTCGTTGATCCGGCGGATCTGCTCCACCAGGTCGTCGAGCAGGCGGGCCAGCCCGCCCGGGCCGACGAAGGTGAGCAGCCCGGCGGTGCCGAGCGGGGCGAAGCCGGCCAGGCCGCCGCCCAGGTGCTCCGGGTCGTAGCCGATCAGCCGGACGGCGCCCGGGTCGGCCCGGCCGACGGCACGCAGCAGCAGCGCCGACACCACCGCCTCGCCGCCGTCCCGGTCGTCCCCGGTCAGCTCCACGTGGCCGGCGTCCAGCAGCGGCACCAGCGCCGGCACCGGTTCCGCGCCCGGGATGCGGACCGTGCCGATCCGCAGCGCGCCGGGCGGCTCCGCCCGCCGCGCCGGGGTGGGGCGCCACCGCGCCCAGTCGGCGGACGCGGCGCCGGGGGCCTCCCGCCGCGCGGCGTCCCCCGCGCGCCGGGCCAACTCGGCGATCCGCGCCGCGTGCCGGTCGTCGATGTCGGCCAGCCGGCGGTCCCGCTGCGCGCCCACCCGCTCCGGCACGACCGCCGCGGCCCGCCGCACCTTCGCCAGCCGCTCCCGGGCCGTGGTCAGCTCGGCCTGCGCCGTCGACAGCCGCGTCCGGGTCGCGCCGAGGGCCTCGCCGAGCATGCCCCGGACCCGGGTGACCAGCTGCGCCCGCCGGTCAGCCATCGACGCCCCGCGGCCGCGGCTCCCCGGCCCCGCCGGACGCGGGCCGACCCGTCGGCGGGCTCGACCAGGCGCGACCGGCGCCGGGCCGGTCGGCGCCCGCCGTGCCCCGGCCGGCCGCCGGCCCGCCGGGTGTCCCCGCTCCGCCCGCTGCCGGCGGGTCGCCAGGGGCGCCCCGCCCGCCGCCCGCCGGTCCGTTCCGCCGGGCGGCGGCCCGGTCCCGTACCGCGGCGGCCCGCTCGTGCGCCGAGGCCGCCCGGTCGGACGCCGCGGCGGCCCGCTTCCGGGCATCGGCCACCCGGTCCCGCGCGTCGGCGGCGCGCCGCTCCCACTCGGCGTCGGCGGCCCGGTCGCGCGCGGCGTCGGCCCGGCGGTCCCGCTCGGCGGCGGCCTGCCGCTCCCGGCCGGCCTCGGCCTGCCGGTCCCGCTCGCCCTCGGCCGGCAGATCCCGGCCGAGCCGGGCCAGCAGCACGCCGGCCAGCACCCCGGCGGTGACCGCGGGGTCGGCCGCGTGCGGCTGCTCCGCCTCGCCGCGCCGCGGCGGCGGCATCCGGCAGACCCGGGTCAGGAGGGTGTCCAGCACCGGCGCGGGCAGCCCGGGCAGCAGGTCCCGGACCCGGCCGTCCAGCTCACGGTGCAGTCGCCCGAGGTCGTCGGCGCGCGGCGGGTGCCCCAGCAGCTCCCCGGCCAGGTCGCGCAGCAGCGGCGGCGCCAGCGCGGCCAGGCCGAGGCCGACGTCGGCGTGCGCGCGGCGCAGCTCGCGGTGCAGCCGGTCCCGGTCGCCGGCCCGGACCCCGCCCACCACCCGGCGCAGCAGCTCCCGGGAGTCGCCGACCCGCTCGTCGGGCTCGTCCGGCGGCCCCTCCCGGCCGCCGGTCAGCTCGGCCACCCGCACCGACCACCAGCGGCGCAGCTTCACCTCGCCGGGCGGCTCGGGCGCCGGGGCGACCGGGGCCGCCTCGCGCGGCGCGTCGTGTGCCGGCCGGCGTCGCTGCCGCTCCGGCCCGGGCGCCGGCGCGCCGTCGGGGCCCAGCCCGATCGCCGCCAGGTACGCCGACAGCTGCTCCTGCGCGACGCGCAGCGCGTAACCGGCGGTCTCGGCGTGCTCGGTGGCGGCGGACAACTCCGGCACACCCATCGGGTCGGCCGACTCCTGGCGCACCCAGCGCAGCCGCTCGGCGGCCAGCCCGAACTTCTCCAACGCCACGGCGAGCTGGGCGAGCGGCAGGTCCTCGGCGGCGGCGCGGACCTGCCCGCCGATGTCCTCGACGATGGACACGGCCGGCCTCAGAGCGTCGCGACGTAGAGCTGCGCCTGCTCGACCGCGACGAGTGTCGCGGCGAGGCACTCCTCCAGCTCCTGGCTGGCCTGGGTCAGCGAGGACTGGGCCGCCTCGACCGTCTCGTGCCCGCTGCCCTCCAGCGCGCCGGCCAGTGTCTGCTGCGCCTCGGCCAGCTTCTCGCCGGCCGCCTGCACGGCACTCTGGCCGTCGCCGATCTGTTGGAGCGCGACATCGATGGCTGCCTTGAGCTCGGCGACGCTCGCCACGGCGGAACCTCCTGGGGGCGGGGAGGCCTCCATTAGAGCCTATCGGTTGCGGTGAGAGAACATCCGCCCTGTCAGTGTTCCTGCCCCGCTGACCGGTTGTCGACCGGAAGCACCGTGAGTCCGATTAACGGGACTCGTCGGAGGGCGAGGTCCGGTCCCGCAACCAGCGCGGGCCGTACACCTCGGCGCCCAGTGCCGCGACCCGTTCCCGCAGCTCACGGTCGGCGGTGACGACCAGCCGCCGGCGCTCCGGCGTGCCGGCGACCAGCTCGACCACGGCGTCGTCCCCGGACCCCGCCGCGGCGACCACCCGGACCCCGGCCGCGCCCGGCACGTCCCGCGCCCGGCCCTCCACCACCAGCACCACCTCCACCGGGGCCGGCAGGTCCGGGGGCAGCCCGTCGTCGGCCACCCGGGCCAGCGAGTCGCGCAGCCGGGCGGTGGCGCCCGCGCGGTCCCGCCACCAGCCGTCCGGGCGGGAACCCACCACGTTGGCGGCGTCCACGATCAGCAGCGGCGGCGTCGGTTCCATCCCGCCAGCCTGCCACCCCGCCCCCGCCGCCACGCCGCCGGCGGCAGGTGTGCGGAACGGGCCCTTCCCTCCGCACACGCCCCGACTGCGGCAGCGTGCCGGGCGTACACGGGTTGCCTCGGCGGGCGGCGGCGTTTGTCGGGCCGACCGTCGGGTAGCCCCTGGCGACCGTGCCGCGCCCGAGCAGCGGAGGACGACATGATGGGACCCGGTGACTTCGGCTCCGACCCGTGGGACGAGTTCCTGGCCCGGTACTTCGGCCGGGGCGAGGGTGGGCGCCGACCCGCGCACCGGGTCGACATCACCCGGCTGATGACCGCCGACGCCCGGGAGATGCTGGCCGACGCGGCCCGGCGGGCCGCCCAGCGGCAGAGCACCGACCTGGACACCGACCACCTGCTCTGGGCGGGGCTGCAACGCGAGCCGCTGCGCGACCTGGTGCGCCGCGCCGGCGCCGACCCGGACACGCTGCTCAACGCGCTCGGCGGCCGCGGCGACGGCGCGCCCCGGGGCGAGGTGCCGCCGAACCTGTCGCTGACGCCGGCGGCGAAGCGGGCGCTGCTCGACGCCCACCAGTTGTCCCGGGCGATGGGCGCGAACTACATCGGCCCCGAGCACATCCTGATGGCGTTGCCGCTGAACCCGGAGTCCCCCGCCGGCCGGATGTTCGCCGCCGGCCGGATCCAGCCCGAGTCCCTGCAGGCGGCCAGCGCCGAGCGCGGGCCGATGGCCGGTCCGAAGCCGGACCGCGGCACCCCCACCCTGGACCAGTACGGCCAGGACCTCACCGACCTGGCCCGCAACGACCAGATCGACCCGGTGATCGGCCGGGCCGACGAGATCGAGCAGGCCGTCGAGATCCTGTCCCGGCGTACGAAGAACAACCCGGTGCTGATCGGCGAGGCGGGCGTCGGCAAGACCGCGATCGTGGAGGGCCTCGCCGAGCGGATCTGCGACGGCGACGTGCCGCAGACGCTGCTCGGCAAGCGGGTGGTCCAGCTCGACCTCGCCGGGCTGGTCGCCGGCACCCGCTACCGGGGCGACTTCGAGGAGCGGCTGAAGAAGGTGATCGACGAGATCCGCGCGCACCGCGAGGAGCTGATCGTCTTCCTGGACGAGATTCACACCCTGGTCGGCGCGGGCGGGGCGGGCAGCGAGGGCGGCATGGACGCGTCCAACATGCTCAAGCCCGCGCTGGCCCGGGGCGAGCTGCGGGTGATCGGCGCGACCACCCTGGACGAGTACCGCAAGAGCATCGAGAAGGACGCCGCGCTGGCCCGCCGGTTCCAGCCGGTGTTCGTGCCGGAGCCCAGCGTGGAGGACACCGTGGCGATCCTGCGCGGCCTGCGGGACCGCTACGAGGCGCACCACCAGGTGCGGTTCACCGACGAGGCGCTGGTCGCCGCGGCCGAGCTGTCCGACCGGTACGTCACCGACCGGTACCTGCCGGACAAGGCGATCGACCTGATCGACCAGGCCGGCGCCCGGGTCCGGCTGCGTACCCGCACGCCGGCCTCCGACGTGCGCGAGCTGGAGACGCAGCTCGACGAGGTACGCCGGGACAAGGAGCAGGCCGTCGCCGACGAGCAGTACGAGAAGGCGTCCACCCTGCGTGACCGGCTCGCCGAGCTGGAGGAGCAGATCCGCCGCGCCCGGGGCGACGAGGGCGCCACCTCGCAGGTGCCGGCGGTCGGGCCGCGGGAGATCGCCGAGGTGGTCTCCCGGGCCACCGGCATCCCGGTCAACCAGCTCACCGAGGAGGAACGCGACCGGCTGCTGCGCCTGGAGGGCTACCTGCACGAGAAGGTGGTCGGCCAGGACGACGCTGTCACCGCGGTCGCCGAGGCGGTCCGCCGCTCGCGTACGGGGCTGGCCGACCCGGAGCGGCCGATGGGCAGCTTCCTGTTCCTCGGGCCGACCGGCGTCGGCAAGACGGAGCTGGCCCGGGCCCTCGCGGAGGCGCTCTTCGGCGAGGCCGACCGGATGGTCCGGGTGGACATGAGCGAGTTCCAGGAGCGGCACACGGTCAGCCGGCTCGTCGGCGCCCCGCCCGGGTACGTCGGCTACGAGGAGGCCGGCCAGCTCACCGAGGCGGTGCGCCGCCGCCCGTACGCGGTGGTGCTGCTCGACGAGATCGAGAAGGCCCACCCGGACGTGTTCAACATCCTGCTCCAGGTCCTCGACGACGGGCGGCTCACCGACAGCCAGGGCCGCACGGTCAACTTCAAGAACACCGTGCTGATCATGACGAGCAACCTCGGCTCGGAGCTGATCACCGGCACCCAGCGCGCCGTCGGGTTCGGTGCCGGCGCGCCGGGCACCGACGCCGAGCGCGACGAGCTGCGCGAGCGGCTGATGCGCCGGCTCCAGGAGAACTTCCGCCCGGAGTTCCTCAACCGCATCGACGAGGTGATCATCTTCCGTCGGCTGGAGGCCGAGCAGCTGCGCCAGATCACCGAGCTGATGCTGGAGGAGACCCGGCGCCGGCTGCACGCCCAGGACATCCAGGTCGAGTTCACCACCGCCGGCATCGACTGGCTCGCCGAGCACGGCTACCAGCCGGAGTTC
Organism: Micromonospora sp. NPDC023814; assembly: GCF_040639595.1. NCBI lineage: Bacteria > Bacillati > Actinomycetota > Actinomycetes > Micromonosporales > Micromonosporaceae > Micromonospora > Micromonospora sp. NPDC023814. The sequence continues at coordinate 6,214 of NZ_JBFAAF010000014.1, read as the reverse complement.
GGCGCGCGGCCGCTGCGTCGGGTCATCCAGCGGGAGGTGGACAACCACCTCTCCCGGATGCTGCTGGAATCGGCCATCTCGCCCGGCCAGAAGGTCGTCGTCGACGCCCGCGACGGCCGACTCGCCTTCGACGTGACCGCCGGCGAGCGCGGATACACCGCGGCCAGCACGTCCCATCCCCGATGACCCGGAGGGCGGACATGACCGAACCCGAGGAGACCCAGGAAGAGACCGACCACACCGATCCGATCCTGGCGCCGCCGACGGCGAACCCCGCCCGGGTGCAGGTGCCGCCGGAGGGCCTGGGCCAGCAGCAGGGCGACGAGCCGGAGCCGGCGGCGTCCGACCGTCGCCGTCGAGAGGAGGGCTGATGGTACGAGAGCAGCGGCTCGATCCCGAGGTGGAGGTGCTCTGGGACGACTTCCACGCCCAGGTGAACGTCCCGTCGGAGAAGCTGCGGCAGTGGCTGCTCACCCGCGGCTCCGGGGAGGAGGCGTTCGGGCCGAACCCGGACCTCGACCTGCCCGCGCTGGGCCGGGAGATCCTCAAGGTGCTCACCAAGCGCAAGGTCGACCTCACCCCGGAGGACATCAAGGTGATGCAGGACGCGATCGACGAGATCGAGAACCTGCTGGAGGCCAAGCCTGATCGCGGCAACGCCGACGACGAGTGGCGACACTCGCTGCTCGACCTGGGCCACGACGTCCTCGTCGAACGCTGAACCGTCCCCGTCGACACGCGGGCCGGCGGCGCCCCGGAACACCTCCCGGGTGCCGCCGGCCCCGTGTGTCAGCCCTGGTCGCTCTCCAGGCTGCCGATCGTCAGGCCCGCGGCGTCCGCCGCCGCCTCCCGGTCGGCGCGCGCCCGCTCCTCCCGAGTGAGCAGCGTGGCGTACTCCGTGACGTCGGCCGGGTCGGGCACCTCGGGCAGGCGGCGCAGGAAGGCCTCCACGTCGCGGGCGGCGGACGTGTGCGCGGCGGCCGCCTGACGGAGGATTTCCCGGTCGTCGGCGGCGGGGTAGAGATCGGTCATGCCCGCCGGATACCCGACGTCACGCCGTTCGCACCGTTACCTCTCAGTGCGCTTTGGTGAGCGCATGGTTGGTGGTTCCGCCTCGCGGTGGAACGGTCCCGGTCTGACCGGCGGTTGCCGTGCCGGGTTGACGCTTCACGGCCACCGGCCCCGCGGGTGGGTCTCACGGTCGGCTCCACGCCCAGACACCGGGCCACTCCCGGCGGCCGTCAGCCCCCGCGCCCCGAAGCCCGGGTTGCGCAGCAGCCAGGACAGGTATTCCGGATGCGCCGCCAGCGAGTCGGTGTACGCGGCCAGCGCGGTCTCCAGCACCACCTCGGCGTCCCTTGCGGCGGGGGAGTCGGGGTGCCACCCGAGCATCAGCCGCCAGCGCAGCGGGGTGCCGGCCAGCATCCGGGTGACCAGCCCGGCGACCGGACGGAAGGTCGCCTGGCACAGCGCCACCGCCTCGCCGGAGTCGACCATGTCGATGCACACGCGCACGTCGGCCTCGTACAGCTTGCGCGGGGTGAAGCCGGCGCGGGCGCAGGCGGCCGCGAAGCAGTCGCCGAAGCAGCCGTCGCCGGGCGCGGCGACCCACTGCTCGCGGCGCAGGTCGGTCAGGGGCACCTCGGCCCGGCCCGCCAGCGGGTGCTGCTCGGGCAGCATGACGAGCACCGGGTCGACGGCCACCTCGCGCCAGCTCAGCCCGTACTCGGCCGGCGGCGCGGCATCGCCGCACACCCCGATCAGCGCGAAGTCCAGCCGGCCGCCCGCGACCAGGTGGGTCAGCTCCTCCGCCGACCAGGAGGCGTGGGTGGTGATCTGGGCCGGCGGGGGATCGGCGGCGAGCCGGTGCACGAGCCGACCGAGGATCGGGCTGTTCACCCCGCCGAACCGGTAGCGACGGGGGGCGTCCCCGGCACCGGCGAGCCGGGCCGCCTCGTCCTGCAGGCCCTTCATGGCCGGCAGCAGCACCCGGGCCCGGGCGAGGACCAGCTCGCCGAGGACGGTGGGCCGGGCGCCGCGGCGGTCCCGTTCGAACAGCGGCCCGCCCAGCGTCCGCTCGATGCGCTGGAGCTGGGCGGTGAGCGCCGGCTGGGCCAGGCCGAGCGCCGAGGCCGCCTTGGTCACGCTCCCCGTCTCCGCGATCGCGCAGACCACCCTCAGGTGACGCAGCTCCAGATTCATAGAGTGACGGTATGACCCCGCAGCGGCTGGCGGAAGGCCCTGAACGGATCAACACCTTCCGATGTGTGCCGGGCCGGTGGCCGGGGGTGCCCGGCGGGGAGGCCGGCCGCTCAGCTCGACGGCGGCTCGGCCAGGTCGGCGAGGTAGGTCGGGCGGCCGGTGACCGCGTCGCGCACCTTGTCGACCACGCCCACCGCCGGCTCGACGACCCGGTTCCAGGGCGGGGTCGCCGGCGTGCCCGGGTGCGGTCGGGTCGGGGCCGCCTCCTCGGCGATCTCCAGCCGGTTGCCCAGGCGGATCAGCTCCTCGGGGCTGGCCACCTCGCGCAGCGCCGCGACCAGGGCGCCGACCTCCTCGACGTGGCGGCGGACCCGCGCGTCGACCTCGGCCAGCCCGTCGTCGGCGAGCCCACCCAGGGCGGTCAGCAGGGCCGCGTCGTCGGTGAGCGCCCGGTCCACCCGGTCGGCGGCGTCGGGCAGCGCGGCCCGGACCGTGGGCAGCAGGTACTGCTCCTCGGCGGACAGGTGCCGGGACAGCGCCGCCGTCAGCACCTCCAGCCCCCGTTCCGGTGCGGGCTCGGCGTCGGCGTCGGTGAGCCGGCGCAGCAGCTCCCGCAGTTGCCGGTGCTCGGCGTCGACGATGTCGGCGATGCTGCGCCCGCCCGGCCGGAAGGTCTCGTCCTCTCCGGTGGGCGGCAGCGGCGGCAGGGGAACGGTCATGGTGCCCTCCTCGGGCGGCGGGCGGAGCACGTGGTGGGGTGCGGTCGCGACCGGCGGTACCCGACCGCGCCGGCGGCGAAACCGGGCAGAGCGGTACGCGCCCGCCCCGGCGGCCTCGCCCCGCCGCGCCACAGGGGCGGGACGGGGCGACCGGAGCGGACCGGTCGGCTGGTATGAAGAAGCGATGACGAGCGACGCCGCCTCCGCCCTTCCCGACCCCACCGACGAGGTCGTCGGCCTGTGCCGCGACCTCCTGCGGATCGACACCACCAACACCGGGGACAACGACACCAGCGTCGGCGAACGCGTCGCCGCCGAGTACGTGGCGGAGAAGCTGGCCGAGGTGGGTGTCGAGTCCGTCATCCACGAGTCGGCGCCGGGCCGCGCCAACCTGGTCGCCCGCATCCCGGGCGCCAACCCGAGCCGCGGCGCCCTGCTGGTGCACGGCCACCTCGACGTGGTCCCCGCCGACGCCGACGAGTGGTCGGTGCACCCGTTCTCCGGGGAACTGCGCGACGGCTACCTGTGGGGCCGGGGCGCGATCGACATGAAGGACTTCGACGCGATGGTGCTGGCCGTGGTGCGGCACTGGCAGCGCACCGGGGTGCGCCCGCCGCGCGACATCGTGCTCGCGTACACCGCCGACGAGGAGGCCGGCAGCGACTACGGCGCACACTTCCTCGTCCAGCGGCACCGCGATCTCCTCGACGGCTGCACCGAGGCCATCGGCGAGGTCGGCGGCTTCTCCTACTCGGTCAACGACGAGCAGCGGCTCTACCTGATCGAGACGGCCGAGAAGGGCATCGACTGGCTGCGCCTGCGCGCCAAGGGCCGGCCCGGGCACGGCTCGATGGTGCACGACGACAACGCCGTCACCGCGCTCGCCGAAGCGGTGGCCCGGGTCGGCCGGCACCGCTTCCCCGTGGTGGTGACCGACACCGTCCGGGCCTTCCTGGAGGAGGTCTCCGACCTGCTCGGGATCGAACTCGACCCGGAGGACCCGGAGACCGCCATCGCCAAGCTGGGGCCGATCGCCAACATCATCGGCGCGACGATCCGCAACACCGCCAACCCGACCCGGCTCGCCGCCGGCTACAAGGACAACGTCATCCCCGGCCGGGCCACCGCCACCATCGACTGCCGCAGCCTCCCTGGGCAGTCGGAGCTGCTGGAGCGGCAGCTGCGCGAGCTGGTCGGCCCGGACATCGTCATCGAGTACATCCAGCGCCAGCCCGCGCTGGAGACGACGTTCGACGGCGACCTGGTCGACGCGATGTCGGCGGCGCTGCGCGCGGAGGACCCGGGGGCCCGGCCGGTGCCGTACATGCTCTCCGGCGGCACCGACGCCAAGGCGTTCTCCCAGCTCGGCATCCGGTGCTTCGGCTTCGCGCCGCTGCGGCTGCCCGCCGACCTGAACTTCTCCGCGCTGTTCCACGGCATCGACGAGCGCGTTCCGGTGGACGGACTACAGTTCGGCGTGCGGGTTCTCGACCGGTTCCTCCGCACCTGCTAGCCCCCGTCCGGAACACCAGTGTTCCGCCGGGGAACCTCCCCATCGTGAAGGGACTGACCCACATGACCGACCAGCACGGTGAGCTGGACGCCGCCCTCGAGCGCGTGATCGATGCGGCCCGCCACCACCTGGCCGCCGTCCGAGCCGCGCAGGGCCGCGTCGTCGACGACGACGTCTGGCAGGCGTACGTCGCCCTGAACAACGCCTCCTTCGCGTACGACGAGCAACTCCTGGACGCCTTCGGCGAGGTCACCCCCTGGGACGTCGAGTCGATCGACCCGGACGAGGCCGACGAGCGCTTCGGCGGGGAAGGCGTGGAGCCCACCGACCCGCACCCCCGGGTCATCTCGGTGCGCCAGCGGCGCGACTACCGGGTGCCGAGCGTGTCGGCGCTGATCCGGGTGGCCGAGGCGGCCCGCCGGGAGGGCACCCCGGCCGACGACGAGCCGGCACCCGTCGAGGGGGTCGGTGAGGCGGTGCTGGAGCTGCTCCAGAGCGGCGACGGCTCGCTCGGCGCGCTGGACGTGCCGGAGCTGGAACCGCTGGACGGTGTGGTGATGGTCAGCGAGGTCGGCACCCCGGTCGACCTGGAGTCCTTCGACGACGACGACCCGGTCGGCCCGTTCCAGCCGGCGCCCGACGACCGGCTGGTGGGCCGGCTCGACGAGCACCCGTTCCTGGAACTCGACGACGAGCACGACCACGCCCACTAGGGCGGCGACGCCCCGGGGCCCGGCGGTTCGGCCGGGCCCCGGGGCGTCCGCGTACCGGCGGTGCCGCCGGTGATCAGTACGACAGGCCCGGCTGCGGCTGGTTGACCCGTCGGCGGCGCAGCACCACCTGGCGCGTGCCGTCGCGGAACAGCCGCACCCGGGCCAACTCCCACCCGGAGAACTCCGCCTGGATCGCCAACTGCGCCGCGGCGGTCAACCGGTCGACGTTCGGCGGCAACCGCAGCGGCGCGTACTCGTAGTCCATGAGCCCTATGCTGCCCAGCCCGGCGGCCGTCCGCCACCCCCTCGCCGGTGACCCGCGCCGCCGTCCGACGCCCGGGTGTGAGGTGGCCCACCCCGGGCCGGGGCCCGTCGTCGCCCCCGCACCGGGCCGGTCCACCCGACGCCGGCCGGTCCCGACACCTCCTAGTCGAGCGGCGCGCTGTCTAGTCGAGGGGCGCGCTGTCGACGAGCGGGTTCGCCGCCAGCAGGGCGGCCAGCGCCGGCGGTGCCAGCAGCAGCGTCCGCGGGGTGCCGGCGTCCACCGCCAGCCCCCACGCCGGGTCCGGCCAGGCGGCGAGCAGGTCCGCGCAGGGCACCGCGACGAACGGCACGCCCGACCCGGCGAACGCGGCCAGGGCGTCCGGCGTGGTGAAGACGGGCAGCAGCGGCGCGCCGGCCGCGTCGGCGACGACCGTCCAGGGCACGTCGCGGTCCGGGCCCGGCTCCGCCGCCAGCGGTACGCACACCATCGAGGCGGCCAGGACGCCGAGGTACGCCGGCAGGTCCCGCCGCGCGACGGCGTCGCCGAGTAGGTCCTGCACCGTCCGGCCGCCCCCCGCCGAACCGTCCTCGACGGCGCCGGCCGGCTCGGACCCGGTGAGGGTCGACCCGTCCCGGGCGTCGGCGGTGGGCGCGGTGCCGTCGGCGGGCCGGTGGGCCGAGGTGGCGGCCGGTCCGCTCCGCTCCGGCCGGTCCCCGGCGGGCGGCTGCGGGACGGCCGGAACGGGCGGGGGCGGCGGTGCGGCTGGCGGGGCCACGGGCACGGCCGGGCCGGCGGGCGGGCG